>CAZGKQ010000168.1:0-3878 GCA_964526125.1 uncultured Faecalibacterium sp. | reverse complement strand
CGTCGTGCGAATATCCGTTTCAAAAAATGCCAGACTTTCCAGCGCTGCCGTGAACATTTCGGCATACGTACCCTCGGAAATGCCGTGGTCTACCGTTGCATCCATGATCGCGTACTTGACCGCCACATTCGGGAAGCCCGGCGTCATGCACGCCCAGATTTCCGAACGAATCCACGCACCGTTGGAGTTCTTCCAGACCTCATTGCAGTATTCGCCCGTGATCGGCGGCAGCAGACCCATGCGGATGTTGCCCTTTGCCACACCATACTCATTGCAGTGCGCGGAAACGCTGCTGAGCCAGTAGTCACTGAGAATATTCGCGTTGAGCGCGTGCGGACCGATCTGTTCCATTGCAAACAGCCACACCAGCTGCAAATCCAGATCATCGTTCGGCAGCGGCTCACCCTTCGGCGTTGTAAAGCCCGTTGCGTCGTTCATGACTCTGCTTCCCTCAAACGGTGCGCCAACTGTGCCGCCGATGTTCTTTCCGACCCAGCAGCCCATGATCTTATCGCGCAGCTCGTTGTAGTTATACTTCACGTTCATTGTTTTTCTCCTTTTGTCGTCAATTTTCGGATATATATCACAGGAACATCAGTGTACCCGCGATGCAGAGGATGATGCCCACGATCAGCTTCCGCGAGAGCTTCTCCCGGAAGATCACGCAGCCAAGAATTGCGGAACAGGCGATCGACCCGCCCGTGACCATCGGATAGAGCACCGTAGCCGGCAGATGCGCTGTGCCGAGCAGCTGAAGCATCCACGCGCCACCGCCGATCAGCGCGGACACCGGGATGATCGCGGCAGCCTTTTTCAGCGTAGCGCCGTCCCACTTCGTCTGTTCCCGTCTGCGGAAGGCCAAAAACAGAATCCCCGCAAACACGAACTTGAACAGCCCGCAAATGATCACATACTCCGCCGTATTGACCGCGTCAAATGCCGACGGCGACTGATGGATTTGGGAGATGATGCTGCCGCAGCCGTTCAGGACAAAGATCGCCAGATACATGATGCTGCGTTTTGCGTCTGCGTTCTCCCGGCTGAAGTTCGGCACGATCACGCCAGCCAGAATCGCCAGAAAGCCAATCACTCTGAGCACGCTCATCTGCTCGTTCAGAAACAGCACGCCCCAAAGATACGGCAGCGTCATGCCGCCGCTCATCAAAAACAGCGTGTACATTGACACCGTTCCGGTTTTCAGCACCTGAAAGCCAAGCAGTGAATAGCCAATCACGACTGTGCCCATCAGTCCCGCCATGAGGCAGGAATACCACGAAAAATGGAACTGGAACTGGTTGATAGCAAAATAAATCACAGCCGTCATCAGCCCCAGCAGGGAGTTGAAGAAGAGCGATGCCTTTGGCGTAGCACCGCAGGTTTTCTGAAACAGTTTGCCAAGTGCAAAATCGATTGCATACAGCATGGCAGCGCCTGCCAGCATTGCATAATACATATTTGTGTTTCCTTCTTTTGTTAAACTGCTTTTTATTGCGCTGCGTCATCCTGCTCGAGCCGGCAATTACGAAGCACAAGCCCGTTACAATCACGCGTAAGAATGTCTTTGCGCCACTGGCACGCCCTTGTGCCGCGGATGCTGCAATCCGTAAATGAGACGCGCTGCGCGCTTTGAAGCACAAATGCAGCCTCTACATCCCGATAGCCCTGCATACAGCACGGATATCTGGGGCTTTCGGGGTCTTCCGGCGTGTAAAAGATGTCCATGTTGGAAAAACGGATATCGGAAACCGTTCCGTTTTCAAAGCCGAGAATCCGGCTGGGTCGCTGGCAGCAGACGCTCAGGTCTGCGAAGCTGACGTTGCGGATAAATGCAGGGTTTCGCAGCGGCGGATGCGAGTCAACATTGGACATGCGCAGAGAAATCGCCTCCAGCGCCTGCATGGAAATATTCTGGAAATGCAGGTTTTCCACCGAAATCGCCTCGCTGTCCGGTGAAAAGCGGCAGGTCACGCCGATTCCGATCAGGCTGTCGCGGATGATGAGATTGGAAAACACGCAGTTGCGGACGATTCCGCCGCCGACGCCAATTCGAATGGCATAATCCAGATTGCTGCTTAAAATGCAGTTCGTCACGGTAATGTCCTCGCAGACCGCGTCCTTTTTGGTCAGGCGTGCGCCGTTTGCACGCAGCGTGATGCCATCATCGCCGGTATCGATGATGCAGTCGCTGATGTTCACGCGGCTACAGCAGTCCAGATCGATGCCGTCATTGACCCACTGTCTTCGTTCTCCTGTGATGTGAAGTCCGCGAAGCTGCACGTCCGTGCAGCCATGCAGAAACAGATGCCAGAACGGAGCATGATGCAGCTGCACATCCTGAACCCGGACATTCCGGCACTCCGCGAAATACACCATCTGCCCCGGGCGGTTGGCGCCGAGCGCCGGGGGTCCCCAGACATCGCAGTAGTCCGCCTTCTGTGCCTCGTTGACCCAGTAATGCGAATCTCCGTCGATCCTTCCGAAGCCGGTGATCGAGACATTTTCCTGTCCAACAGCGGCGATCAGATGCGTGCCGACCATCTTTTCGCCGTAAAATGCCTCGTTCTGCGGGCAGAAATCCACTGCGTTGTAGTCTGCCCGGTCATGGCTGGCGCGGAGAATTGCCCCGGCAGCCAGATGCAGCCCACCGTTGCTTTTCAGATACACCGTGCCGATGATGTATGTTCCGTCTGGGACATATACCATGCCGCCGTCATCGATCGCTATTTGAAATGCCAGCGTGTCCAGTGTCACGCCGTCACCCTTTGCGCCATAGTCTTTTACGTTTCTCATGCTGTTTCTCCCTGTTTCTTCAAAATGGTAATGCGCACGTCGGTCTGATATCTGCCGCCCGGCGCAAGCTGAATGAGATCTGCCCGCTCACTGAATTCCTCCACGACTCCATCACGCCCGGGCAGTGACGACCACGGCTCTAGGCAGACATACGGCGCATCACTCTGCGGCAGATGCCAGATGCCGAGATATGAAAAGTCGGGATAGGAAAGCTCCACACCGCAGCCCGAGCGCTTCGAGCGCAGGCGTACTGTAGTGGCAGCTTTCTGCAAAATGATCGCGCCACAGTCAAACAGATCATGCCGCAGTGAAAGCTCTCTGCCCTGCGCAAGCGTGAACGGCTCTGTCTGTCCCGTTACCAGCACGTTCTGCGAAAAAACGGTGCGTCTTGGGCTGCACGGCTGGTCGAATTCCAGCTCGTAGTCCTCAAAGCGCTCGTTTTCGTGCAGCGGCACGCGAAAGCCGGGGTGCAGACCGATTGCAAAGGGCATTTTTTCTACCCCGCAATTTTGTACCCGGCAGGTAAGAAGCAGCGCATTTTTCTCCAGCTGATAGACCAGCTGCAACGAAAACGCGAACGGATACTGCTGCCGGGTCTGCTGCGTATCCCTTAATTCAAACACAAGGCGCGTCTGCGTCTGCTCGAGCAGGGAAAACGCCTGATCTCTGGCAAAGCCGTGCAGCTTCATCCGGTACAGCGTGCCATGATAGCGGTATGCTTCATCCTGCAAGCGCCCGGCAATCGGGAACAGGATCGGCGCACGCTCTGCCCAATAGGCAGCGTCGCCCTGCCAGAGATATTCCGTTGCGTCTGCCGTGCGCAGGCTCATCATCTGCGCGCCGTGCGTGTCCACCGTCAGGCGCAACGCTTCGTTTTGTATCGTATATTGCATGTTTCAGCCCTCAATGCGGTTTTTTGACAATGCGTCCAATCGCCGCGCACATCGCTTACAGGTATTTCTCTCCATTGACCTCGATATCTGATATTGCAATGTTGTAGAACGGTTCTGTTTCCGCCTGATTCTGAACGTGGATTCTGATATCGGGCTTTCCATCGACCAGAGGAATGGCTTCATCGTAATAGATGC
>CAZGKQ010000167.1:0-3902 GCA_964526125.1 uncultured Faecalibacterium sp. | reverse complement strand
ATTGCCCACGTCGCCAATGCCAAGGCCGTCCACCAGCACCGTGCCGCTGGGAATCTGCTCGCCCAGATACAGGCCATCCGCGCCCATTTCGATCACCTGACCGATTTCCGGGATGACAATATCGGTGCTGTTCATGCCCATCGACTCGGCCAGCACAGCATGCTGCCACAGCATGCGATATTCGCCGTGAACGGGGATGAAGTACTTCGGCTTCACCAGCGCGTGCATGAGCTTCAGCTCCTCCTGACGGGCATGGCCGGAGACGTGAACTTCCGCCATCGCCTCATACACCACGGTTGCGCCGCAGCGGTAGAGCTGGTTAATCACGCGGCTGATGAACTTCTCATTGCCGGGAATCGGAGAGGCGGAAATAATCACCATGTCGCTCTGGCGGATTTGCAGCTTGCGGTGCTCGCTGTAGGCCATGCGCGTCAGGCCGGCCATCGGCTCGCCCTGGCTGCCCGTGGTCATCACCAGAATCTCCTCATCCGGGTACTGATCCAGCGCATCCGCCTCAATGATGGCCTCCTGCGGAATGCGCAATTCGCCAATCTGCATGGCGACGCGGCTGACGTTGACCATGCTGCGGCCAATGAAGCACACGCGGCGGCCATAGCGCATCGCATTATCAATCACCATCTGCATGCGGTGAATGTTGGAGGCGAACATGGCGACAATCACGCGCCCCTTAGCGTCGCGGAACATGTTTTCAAACGTCGTGCCGATCTTCTTTTCGGAGATGGTATGCCCCGGGCGCTCGACGTTGGTCGATTCGCACAGCAGCGCCAGCACGCCACGTTCACCCAGCTCCGCAAAGGAAGCCAGATCCGTCACATGCCCGTCCACAGGCGTATAGTCAATCTTGAAGTCACCGGAAACCACGACCGTACCGGCCGGGCAGGTGATCGCAATGGCGCACGCACCGGCAATGGAGTGGCTGACGTGGATGAACTTCGCCGTGAAGTATTTGCCCAGACGAACCTCATCACGCGGCTGCACCACCTGCATCGGGATGCCCTGAATGCGGTGTTCCTTCAGCTTCAGGTCCACCAGCGCCAGCGTCAGCTTCGTGCCATAGAGCGGCGCAGGCACCTGACGGAGGATATACGGCGTGGAGCCGATATGATCCTCGTGGCCGTGCGTGAACAGATAGCCTCGCACGTTGCGCTTGCGTTCCACCAGATAGGACACATCCGGAATCACCAGATCAACGCCCAGCATATCCTCTTTGGGGAAGATGCTGCCGCAGTCCACCACGATGATGTCATCCTCGTATTCAAAAACGGTCATGTTCTTGCCGATTTCATCCACACCGCCCAGACTGACGATGCGAAGACGGCTTTCCGGCTGTCCGGCCTTCATTCTCGGATTCATTGAATCACTCCTCTTTCTGCAATCAACAAAATAATTACCGCAAACATACCCTCATCACGGAGAGCAAATTTCACTTTCAGCAGAAGAAAACCTTTCAATTCCGCCTTTTGGGGCGAAATCGAACGCGACTTCTGTTTGTTTTTCTGTCCCCACCACCTGCGCAGCACGCATGGCGATTCGGTCAGATCGGAGCGCTGCCCATTCCATCGCCGCAGGACGAGTTACTTCCACTCTCCACCAGCGATTTCACATTCCACAATTCCGACTTTCATAACCCCATCTTCATTCCGGAATGGCGGCGTTCCTGTCACAGTCTGTCCGGTGCACAGCGACCAACAGACCCTTCGTTACATAAGTATAGCACATTTCATGAAAAAAATCCACCGGAATTTGGCCGAAAATCAGGCGTAAATTTGGTGGATTTGCGGTGAATGTATGAATTTTTCGCAAACCGGCGTTTGATGCTTTGCTATCCGTTTATCGGAAGGAAATATGTGCTATGAAAATCAGGACGACCGCCATGCAGCCATCCTGACAGAATTTTTTATCACATCAGTTTTTCTTTCGCGCCACCAGCAAAAAGCGATGCGTAGTGCCGTCTATGCGGCCTTTTTCTTCCAGCAACTGCTGCGCCTTCCACAGGCCATCCAGGCTGCTTTCCACGCTGAACCCCGGAAACTCCCACGGAATCACGCGCGCAAACCACACCAGCGCGCCCACATCCCCAAACCGGATGCGGCCATGATATTCCTGCCCGTCCAGCAGCAGAAAACCGGCAGCTTCAAACACCTGCTGCTGCGCCGCCAGCGTCTGAGAAGGAAATGGCAGCGGCAGCGCGCCGCACAGCAGCTCCACCAGCTCCCGGTCATTCTGCGCGCCGACCTGCTGGGTCACAAACACGCCGCCCGGCTTCAGCACGCGCCGGATTTCCTGCACATCATACGCGCCGTGACGGTTGATGACCAGATCAAAGCTTTCATCCGGGAAGGGCAGCTTTCCGCCACTCTGCGCCGCGCGGAAATCAACGCCCAGTGGCCGCAGCGTTTTTTCGCACAGCGCCACATTCGGCGCATAGCCCTCCGTCGCCGCCGTCCTGGCCAGCGGATGCCCCAGCGACAGCAGAAATTCGCCGCCGCCCGTCTCCATGTCCAGCAGCTTCATCTCCGGGCGCAGGTGCTGCGCCACCACGGCGCGGTAATTCCACGGCAGATCACGCGCTTCCTCATAACGGCCGCGCAGATGGGAAAAATCCCAGCCATGCATCTGCGCCGCTTCCTCCTCGCCCTGCCAGAGGCGAAGCAACTCATTTTTCTTCATCATCGACATTGATAACTGCTCCTTTTTCATTCTGTTTCGTAAAATACAGCCTGAAAACGGTGCAGTGATGCTGGCAGATGGATTTGATATCCCGGTGCAATTGCTGTCAGCATCCCTGCACCGGGAGATTACCTCGTTGATTTCGCAAAAGCATGCGTTCACCATCCCATGTGACCAGATTTGCGGTACAAAAAAACCGCCTGCTCAGACTGAGCAACCCCGCAGCACATCCGACAAGCGCTTATTGCTGCTTCCTCTCGGACCTGACAAGGTTCACACCGACGGATCGCACAGGACCCAATCGTCATTGCAAACGGCTATAACAGTATAGCGGATTCCGGCAGCGATTTCAAGCGAACAGGCGTTCTTTACCGGCGATATTCTCCGGTAAATTTCAAAAAATCCGCGAAAAAAAACAAAAAACGTACAAAAGCCCTTGACGCAGAGGAGGAAATGTGATACCATACCGGTTGCAAATGTAATACCTCCTTATCACGAGTGGCAGAGGGACGGGCCCGATGAAGCCACGGCAACCGGCACGATGGTGCATGGTGCCAATTCCCACAGTGCGCACACGACCCCGGGTTTCCGGGCTGCACTGGCAGATAAGGGCAATCGGTTTTGATTGATTCCCGACTGTTTTGTGTGCGAAACAGCCGGGTTTTTTGCAGCTTCTTAACGACACGGGGAGGCGCATAGCTTCTCCCCCATCACGACCTGCTATAGCTGAAAGGAGCTACAAAAAATGCGCAAGCTTTTTACCTCTGAATCCGTGACCGAAGGTCATCCGGACAAACTGTGCGATCAGGTGTCCGATGCCGTTCTCGATGCGCTGCTGGCGCAGGATCCCATGAGCCGCGTTGCCTGCGAAACATGCGCCACCACCGGCATGGTGATGGTGATGGGCGAAGTCACGACGACGGCGAAGATTGATATTCCGGCCATTGTCCGCGATGTGGTGCTGGACATCGGCTACAACGACTCCTCCCTCTGCTTTGACGGCAACACCTGCGCCGTGCTGACCAGCCTGCACGCCCAAAGTCCAGACATTGCCATGGGCGTGGACGACGCGCTGGAAACGCGCACCCAGGATGCCAACGAAATCGGCGCCGGCGATCAGGGCATGATGTTCGGCTACGCCTGCAACGAAACGCCGGAATACATGCCCACGGCCATCGCCTACGCGCATCGCCTGACGCGCCGCCTGACCG
>CAZGKQ010000166.1:0-3936 GCA_964526125.1 uncultured Faecalibacterium sp. | reverse complement strand
ACGGCGGAAACGATGCGGCTGGCCATGCTGCGCTGCCGGGCGGCCGGAAGCATTATTGCCGCCCACTGCGAAGACATGACGCTGATTCCCACCGGCGGCGCGATTCATGACGGCGCGTTCGCCCGGGAACATGGCATTCCCGGCATTCCCTCGGAAAGCGAATGGCGGATGATTGAGCGCGATCTGGCGCTCTGCCGGGAAACGGGCTGCCGCTACCACGTCTGCCACGTCAGCACGAAGGAATCGGTGGCGCTGATTCGCCGCGCCAAGGCGGAAGGCGTGGACGTGACCTGCGAGACGGCCCCCCATTATCTGCTGCTGACGCAGGACGATTTGCAGGACGAAGGGCGCTTCAAGATGAATCCACCGCTGCGCGAAAAGGAAGACCGCGACGCGCTGCTGGAAGGACTGCTGGACGGCACGATTGACATGATTGCCACCGACCATGCGCCGCATGCTGCGGAGGAAAAGGCGAAAGGTCTGCGCAACTCCGCGATGGGCATTGTGGGCATTGAAACGGCGTTTGCGCTGCTCTACACCTGTCTGGTGGAGACGGGAAAGCTGCCGCTGGACACGCTGATTGACCGCATGAGCACCGCGCCGCGCCGCCGCTTCGGCATTGAGGGTGGCATGGAAGTGGGCGAAAAAGTGGCCATCACCGCCTTTGACCTGCATGCGCAGGAGACGGTTGACCCGGCGCAGTTCCTGTCCCAGGGACGCGCCACGCCCTTTGAAGGCTGGCCGGTACATGCCGCGTGCTGCCTGACGATGCTGGGCGAGAACGTGGTCTGGCAGAAGCAAACAGAAAACAGGGAGGGACAATGACCCATGCGCTTTGAAATCACAGAAAACCGCGCCTTGACCCAAACGGTTTACTGCATGACGCTTGCAGGCGACACCTCGGCCATCACCGCGCCGGGACAGTTCGTGCAGGTGCAGGTGCCGGGCTTTTATCTGCGGCGACCCATTTCCGTCTGCGACTGGGACAGCGAGACGCTGACGCTGGTGTACAAGGTGGTGGGAAATGGCACGGATGCCATGCGTACCATGCAGCCCGGTCAGACGCTGGATCTGCTGACGGGGCTGGGAAACGGCTTCGACCTGAACCGCTGCGGCGAAAAACCGTTGCTGATCGGCGGTGGCGTGGGGCTTCCGCCGATGGTGGGGCTGTGCCGCTGCCTGATGGCGCAGGGAAAGCAGCCGACGGTGCTGGCCGGGTTCAACACGGCGGCAGAAGTCTTCCTGCGCGAGAACGTGGAGGCGCTGGGCGCGCCCTTTGTGCTGGCGACGATGGACGGCTCGGAGGGCGTGAAGGGGCTTGTGACCGATGCCATGGACGCGCTGGACTTCACGGACATCTGCGCCTGTGGCC
Source organism: uncultured Faecalibacterium sp. (assembly GCA_964526125.1). Taxonomy (GTDB): domain Bacteria; phylum Bacillota; class Clostridia; order Christensenellales; family Aristaeellaceae; genus UBA11524. The sequence goes on along the minus strand of CAZGKQ010000166.1, from coordinate 2,564 downwards.
CCCTGCCGATGCTCCGTGCCGTGATGGAGAAGGATGAACGCCCTGCTCAGCTGTCCTTTGAGGAGCGGATGGGCTGCGGCTTCGGCGCGTGCATGGGCTGCACGGTCAAGGTGAAGGGCGGCTACAAGCGCATCTGCAAGGATGGCCCTGTGCTTGTGCGAGAGGAGGTACTCTGGTGAAGGAGAAGGATTTGCGCGTGACGCTGTCCGGCGTGACGCTGGACAACCCGGTGATTCCGGCCAGCGGCACATTCGGCTTCGGGCAGGAATTCACCCCGTATTATGATATTAACGTGCTGGGCAGCCTGTCCTTCAAGGGGACGACGGCGGAAGCGCGTTTCGGCAATCCTACGCCGCGCATTGCGGAATGTCCGGGCGGCATGCTCAATTCCGTCGGGTTGCAGAATCCGGGCGTCGACCATGTGGTGGCGCACGAGCTGCCGGAGCTGCGGAAAATCTTCCACAAACCGATTATTGCCAACATCAGCGGCTTCTCGGTGGAGGATTATGTGGATGCTGTGTCGAAATTGACCAATGAGGCGCAGGTGGAGATTCTGGAAATCAACATTTCCTGCCCGAACGTGCGCCACGGCGGCATGGCCTTCGGCACGTCCCCTGAGGCGGCGGCGGAAATCACCCGTGCGGTCAAAAAGGTGGCGACAAAGCCCGTCTACATGAAGCTTTCCCCCAACGTGACGGACATTGTGTCCATCGCCAAAGCGTGCGAAGACGCCGGGGCGGATGGCCTGTCGATGATTAACACGCTGCTGGGCATGCGCATTGATCTGCGCCGCCGCCGTCCGGTGCTGGCGAACACGATGGGCGGCTATTCCGGCCCCGGCGTGTTCCCGGTGGCGGTGCGCATGGTGTATCAGGTGACGGGCGCGGTGAAGATTCCTGTCATTGGCATGGGCGGCATTTCCTGCGCGCAAGACGTGCTGGAAATGATGATGGCCGGTGCCAAAGCCGTGCAGGTGGGTGCGGCGAATCTGGTGGATCCGTATGCGTGCAAACGCATCATCGAGGAACTGCCGCTGGAAATGGAAAAACTGGGGATTGATCGCCTGAGCGACATCACCCGTGTATAAATAAGGAGGATATACGCATGGCCAAGGACGTTATCATTGCCCTGGATTTTGAAAACAAGGAAAAGACCCTGGCGTTTCTGGATCGCTTCACCGGCCGCAAGCCGTTTGTGAAGATCGGCATGGAGCTGTTTTATGCCGAAGGCCCCTCGGTGGTGCGTGAAATCAAGGCGCGCGGACACAAAATCTTTCTGGATTTGAAGCTGCACGACATTCCCAACACGGTCAAAAAGGCGATGCGCGTCCTGTCCAGTCTGGATGTGGACATGACGAACCTGCACGCCTCCGGCACGATTGCCATGATGGAGGCCGCGAAGGAAGGCCTGACGAAGGAAGACGGCAGCTGCGGCGTGCTGCTGGCCGTCACGCAGCTGACATCCACCAGCGAGGAGCGCATGCAGCAGGAATTGCTGATCAACGCCACCATGCCGGAAACGGTGAAGAAGTATGCCCAGAACGCGAAGGCCGCCGGTTTGAGCGGCGTGGTCTGCTCGCCGCTGGAAGCCGCGCTGGTCAAGGAAGCCTGCGGTGCGGATTTCCTGACGGTGACGCCCGGCATCCGCTTTGCCGACGGCGACGTGGGCGATCAGGTACGCGTGATGACTCCGGAAAAGGCGCGTCTGGGCGGCAGCGACTACATCGTGGTTGGTCGCCCGATTACGGCGGCGGCAGACCCCGTGGCGGCCTACGAGCGCTGCGTGAAGGAATTCCTTGGCGAATAATCAAACGACTGTCAAGATAGAAAAGGAGACTGAAATATCATGAATCAGCAGATTGAAAAGCAGATTGCCCGTGACCTTCTCTCGATTTCCGCCGTGTTCCTGCGTCCGGATGATCCCTTCACCTGGGCCAGCGGCATCAAGTCGCCTATTTACTGCGACAACCGTCTGACGCTGACGGCTCCGGCTGTCCGCACGGACGTGGAGAACGGCCTGAAGGCGGTGATTGAGGCATATTACCCCGAGGCGGAAGTGCTGATGGGCACGTCCACGGCTGGCATTGCGCATGCGGCCATTACGGCGCACCTGATGGGGCTGCCGATGGGCTATGTGCGCAGCGGCCACAAGGATCATGGCCGTGGCAATCAGATTGAAGGCAAGCTGGAGAAGGGGCAGAAGGTGGTCGTGGTGGAGGACTTGATTTCCACCGGCGGCTCGGTGCTGGAAGTGGTGGAGGTGCTGCGCGAGGCTGGCGCGGAGGTGCTGGGCGTGGCGAGCATTTTCACTTATGGGATGCAGAAGGGACTGGATCGCATGGCGGCGGCGAATGTGGAGAATCATAGTTTGTCGAATTTTGACACGCTGTGTGAGGTTGCGGCGGAGGAAGGTTATATTCGGGCGGAGGACATTGCACGCTTGAAGCAGTTCCGTCAGAACCCCTCCGACGAAAGCTGGATGAAAAAATAAAAAAGGAAAAGGAAAAAATCCGCAGGAACAGAAAAAAGTAACACGCGGAAAAAGCAGGGATAACGCGCCAACTG
>CAZGKQ010000165.1:0-3938 GCA_964526125.1 uncultured Faecalibacterium sp. | reverse complement strand
ACCGCTGACCCCAACACTGCCAGTGTTGTGCGCTACCAGCTGCGCTAATGCCCCGTAACGTTGACTATTATAGCACAGCTTCGCCCTATTGTCAATAGGGAAAATTCATTTTTTTGCGAAAAATCTGCAAGCTTTGCGCGTTCCTTTTCCGCCTGTCCGCCGCTCCTGTTTTCTGCATGCTTCCCTGCTGGAATTTTTCCTGTTTTCCTTGCAAGGCTGGCGGATTTAGGCTATAATGAAAGGGAAATGGAGGCGGCACATGATGGATGCACAACAGCTTTTGAATGCCTGCGAACAGGCAGGAATTGACTTTTTTACCGGCGTACCGGATTCGCAGCTCAAGGGGCTGTGTGATCTGCTTTACGTCCGTTACGGCGTTCACTCGCCCCATCATATCGTGGCGGCGAATGAGGGCAATGCCATCGGCCTGTGCGCCGGGCATTATCTGGCGACTGGCCGTCCGGCGCTGTGCTATATGCAGAATTCCGGGCTGGGCAATGCGGTTAATCCGCTGGCTTCTCTGATGGATGCACAAGTATATCACTTGCCTTGCCTCCTTGTCGTGGGCTGGCGTGGCGAACCCGGCGTGCATGATGAGCCGCAGCATGTCAAGCAGGGGCAAATCACCCTCTCGCAGCTGGATCTGCTGGACATTCCCTATCGTGTGCTGGGAAAAGAAACCACGTCCGAGCAGTTTCAGGCGGATTTCGCGTTTCTCCGCCAATGTCTCGCGCAACAGCAGACGGCGGCACTCGTGGTGCGCAAGGGCGGCCTGACCTGCTCCTTCAAGGCGGAATACGGTAATGAAAACACCCTTCTGCGCGAAAAGGCCGCAGAGCTGCTGCTCATGGCTATGGGGGAAACGGATGTCGTCATTTCCACCACCGGCAAGCTGAGCCGGGAAATTTTTGAGCTGCGCGAAAAGCACGGCAGGGGACATGAGCGCGATTTCCTGACCGTCGGTTCGATGGGACATGCCAGCATGATCGCCCTGCAAATGGCGATGGAGAAGCCGACACGACGCGTCTGGTGTCTGGACGGTGACGGCGCGGCGCTGATGCATCTGGGGGCGATGGCTGTTATCGCGCAGCGGAAGCCGGAAAATCTGGTGCATGTGGTCATCAATAACGTCGCGCACGAAACGGTAGGCGGTATGCCGGTCTGTGAGGGAGCGCTGCACGCTTCGGCACTGGCACAGGCTGTGGGCTATCCCATCATCCATGAAACGGCGGATGCTGAAGGGCTGCAAAACACCCTGAAGCAGATCACCGCACAGCCAGGGCTGACGCTGCTGGAGATTCACTGTGCCGTCGGCGCTCGTGCCGATCTGGGACGACCCACCACCACGCCGGTGGAAAACCGGGATGCGCTGATGCACTTCCTTGGTAGCAGGGAGGGCAACACATGATTGCACTGCTGCTGAATTCAGGCCTTGGTTCCCGGATGGGCGCAGAAACGCAGCTCCATCCCAAATGCATGTGTCCGCTGGACGCGCAGGATACCATCATTTCGTGGCAACTGAAGCTGCTCCGCCAGCAGGGCATCACCGAGGCTGTCGTAACCACCGGCTACCTGCACGATATGCTGGAAGATTATCTGGAAAGTCTCCACAGCGGCATTCACTTTCATTTTGTCCACAATCCGCTTTATCGGGAAACGAACTATATTTACAGCATGTATCTGGCACGGGATCTGTTGCGCGGCCATGATATTCTGAGCCTGCATGGTGATCTGGTGCTTCATCCGCAGGTCATGGCAGCGCTGGCCGCTTCGGAGCACAGCGCCGTCGCGGTAGATTCCACCCTGCCCCTGCCGCAGAAGGACTTCAAGGCGCTGATTTTGCAGGGACGTGTCCGTCAAATCGGCGTTGACTGCTTTGCGCCGGGGAGCGTTGCCTGTCAGGCCGCCTATCACTGGCAGGAAGCAGATTTTGCACGCTGGATGGCGGAAATTGAGCGTTTCGTCGCGCGTGGCGAAGTGAAATGCTACGCGGAAAACGCCTTTAACGCCATTTCGGAGCAGGCGACGCTGCTGCCCCTCGAATGTGGCGGCCGCCTCTGTGCGGAAATTGATAATCAGGAGGATCGGGCAATTGTCTGCGCCCGATTCCAACAGGAGGTCAGAGGATGAAACAGGTTTACATCTGCTTTTCAACAGATATTCTGCATAACGGACATATCCGCATTTTGCAGCGCGCGGCAGCGCTGGGCGAGGTCACGGTGGGTCTGCTGACGGACGAAGTGGTGGCCAGCTATAAGCATTATCCGCTGATTCCGCTTCAGGAGCGAATCGCCATGTTTGAAGGGCTGAAATCGGTCAGCCGCGTTGTCGTGCAGGAAAGTCTGGATTATACTCCCATCCTGCGCCAGCTGAAGCCGGATATTGTGGTGCATGGCGATGACTGGCTGGTGGGTTATCAGGCCAACATCCGCCAGCAGGTGATTGAAACGCTGAAGGAGTGGAACGGTCAGCTGGTGGAATTCCCCTACACGCACACGCCCACGGAGGAAACGCTTTCCACGCTGGATCAGCTGCTGTCCCTGCCGGAAACGCGCCGGAGCCGTCTGCGCCGTCTGCTGCAATACAAGCCCTGCCTGTCGGTGATGGAAGCGCACAATGGCCTGACCGGCCTGATTGTGGAAAAGACCGCCGTCGAAACGCCGAATGGTCGCCGCCAGTTTGATGCCATCTGGGTCAGCAGCCTGTGTGACTCCACGGCCAAAGGCAAGCCGGATATTGAACTGGTGGACATGACCAGCCGCCTGAATACGCTGGAAGAAATCATGGAAGTGACCACCAAGCCCATCATTCTGGATGGCGACACCGGCGGTCTGGTGGAGCATTTTGTCTACAACGTGCAGACGCTGGAACGCACGGGGATCAGCGCTATCATCATCGAAGACAAGAAGGGCTTGAAGAAAAACAGCCTTTTCGGTACTGGCGCAGGACAGGTGCAGGCCAGCATCCCCGAATTCTGCGAAAAGATCACCGCCGGAAAAAATGCGCAGAAAACGAAGGATTTCATGATTATTGCGCGCTGTGAGAGCCTGATTCTTGAGCAGGGACTGTCCGACGCGCTGGAACGCTGCCATGCCTACGTTAAGGCCGGGGCAGACGGCATCATGATTCATTCCAAGGCCAAAACGCCGGACGAAGTGTTTGCCTTCTGCGACGCTTTCCGCCAGGAGGATGCCAAAACGCCCATCATCGTCGTTCCCACCACCTACAACACCGTCACGGAGGACGAGCTGGCCGCGCATGGCGTCAACATCGTCATTCACGCCAACCACCTGATTCGCAGTGCCTTCCCGGCGATGCAAAAAACCGCTCAGGTCATTCTGGAGCATGGCCGCAGCCACGAAGCCGACCCGTACTGCATGTCGATTAAGGAGATTCTGACACTGCTGCCGAATCGGTAAGGCAGGATGCCTTGACTTCAGGAAAAATTCCAGGCCATCCGAAAATTCTACAAAAACGTAAGGGGAGCTGATGCCTACGCACCAGCTCCCTTTTTTACTTTGTTATCGTCAGGACGATGCCCTCCATCCCCGTCAGATCAGGCGTATCCTGCCCTTCCCAGCGGCTGTAGAGGTAGACCGTCAGCGTTTCCGGCAAACTTCCCGTTCCCTGGAACGGCAGGGTGAAGCTGGTGCTGCCATTCAACGGCACCCCTCCCTGTGGATAGAACACGTTGCCGTTCTCGTCCACCGCCATCACTTCCACCCAGACGTCATACGGATCTGTTCCTTCCGGCGCTGCCGCCAGCAGCATGTTCAGCGGTGCATCACACGTCACGCTGATGGAGACCGTCATTTTTGAAACGTCCGCCGTGGCCAAGCAGACTGTTCCGTTCAGCGTGCCGCTGCCTTCCATGTGCCGCACCGCATCCTTCGTCAGCGGAATGGTCGCATTCATCTGGCCCACTTCGCTGCGTTCGG
>CAZGKQ010000164.1:0-3956 GCA_964526125.1 uncultured Faecalibacterium sp. | reverse complement strand
CAATCGTGCCGATGTTAACATGGGGCTTTTTGCGCTCGTAACGTTCCTTAGCCATGGGAAATTCCCTCCATATTATTTGTTATAATCGCAGCTCGCACCCGTCCTGTCCGTTCCTGACGCACAGGACGGGAACGCGAACCAAATGTGACTTGTTGATTGTTGAAGCAGTTAATTCCGCGCCAAAGCGCCGAATGCTTACTTCGAATTACTTCTTGGCGCGCTCGCCAATGACCTTTTCGGCCACGGACTTCGGCACTTCCTCGTAGTGGTCGAACTGCATGGTGAACATGCCGCGACCCTGCGTACGGGAGCGCAGGTCAGTGGTGTAGCCGAACATCTCGCTCAGCGGCACGAACGCATGGATGATCTGGTCAGCGCCGCGCGCTTCCATGCCGTCCACACGGCCACGACGGCTGGACACGTTGCCCATCACGTCGCCCATGTACTGCTCGGGCACGATGATTTCAACCTTCATCATCGGCTCCATCAGCACAGGGTTCGCCTTTTCCAGAGCTGCCTTGAAGGCCATGGAACCAGCGATTTCGTAGGCCTGAGCGGAGGAGTCAACATCATGGTAGGAGCCGTCGATAACAGCCGCCTTGAAGTCAACCAGCTCGAAGCCTTCGAAGCCGCTCTTGGCCGCGCCCTGAATACCGGTGTCGATAGGCGCGATGAATTCCTTGGGGATCACGCCGCCCACGATACGGGATTCGAACTCGTAGCCCTTGCCAGCCTCGTTGGGCGCAATCTCCACCCAGCAGTGACCATACTGGCCGTGACCACCGGTCTGACGGACGAAACGGCCTTCAGCCTTGACGGTCTTGCGGATGGTCGCCTTGTAGGTAACCTGGGGCTTGCCAACCGTCGCCTCGACCTTGAATTCGCGCAGCAGACGGTCAACGATGATTTCCAGATGCAGCTCGCCCATGCCGGCGATGATGGTCTGGCCAGTTTCCTGGTTGGTGTAGGTCTTGAAGGTCGGGTCTTCTTCGGCCAGACGCAGCAGCGCCATGGTCATCTTGTCCTGACCAGCCTTCGTCTTCGGCTCGATGGCCACCTCGATAACCGGATCCGGGAATTCCATGGATTCCAGAATGATCTGGTTCGTTTCGTCGCACAGGGTGTCACCCGTGGTGGTGTCCTTCAGTCCGACAGCGCCAGCGATTTCGCCGGTGTAAATGCAGTCAACCTCTTCACGATGGTTGGCGTGCATCATCATGATACGGCTCATGCGCTCGCGCTTCTGCTTGGTGGAGTTCAGCACATAGCTGCCAGCGGTCAGCGTGCCGGAATAGACACGGAAGAAGGCCAGCTTACCCACGAAGGGGTCAACCATGATCTTGAACGCCAGCGCGGAGAAGGGCTCATCGTCAGAGGGATGACGCTCCATCTGCTTGTCCGGATCGTGGGGATCCGTGCCCTTGATGGCCGGGATGTCCAGGGGGCTGGGCATATACTCGACGATGTTGTCCAGCAGCGGCTGCACGCCCTTGTTGCGGTAAGAAGTGCCGCAGCAGACGGGGTTCATCGTGCAGTTGATGGTGGCCTTGCGGATGGCATCCTTGAGTTCTTCCTGCGTGAATTCCTCACCCATGAAGAACTTTTCCATCAGCGCTTCGTCGGTCTCGGCGACCTTTTCCACCAGCTCTGCGTGGTACTTTTCCGCCAGCTCCATCATGTCCGCCGGAATTTCTTCCTCGCGCACGTCCTTGCCTTCGTCGTCGTAGTAGATCTCCGCCTTCATCTTGACCAGGTCAATGATGCCGCGGAAATCGCCTTCAGCGCCAATGGGCAGCTGGATCGGAACAGCGTTGGCATGCAGACGCTCCTTCATCATGTCCACGACACGGAAGAAGTTTGCGCCGGTGATGTCCATCTTGTTCACATACGCCATGCGCGGAACATGATAGGTTTCAGCCTGCTTCCAGACGGTTTCGGACTGGGGTTCGACGCCGCCCTTTGCGCAGAAAACGCTCACAGCGCCGTCCAGCACGCGCAGGGAACGTTCCACCTCAACGGTGAAGTCAACGTGACCAGGCGTGTCGATAATGTTGATACGATAAGTGCGATCCTTGTTGTCAGGGTCGCGAGGATCACGCCAGCGGCAGGTGGTTGCAGCAGAGGTGATGGTGATACCACGCTCCTGCTCCTGAACCATCCAGTCCATTGTGGCAGAACCTTCATGGGTCTCACCGATGCGATGCACACGACCGGTGTAGAACAGGATACGTTCCGTGGTGGTCGTCTTGCCGGCGTCGATATGAGCCATGATACCAATGTTGCGCACCCGCTCAAGAGGATGACTGCGAGGCATATGGTTTGCTCCTTTCAGCAGTGCTGCGTCCCAAAGCAGCTTTAGGCGCTTTTCAGGCAGCAGCAGGTTGGCAGATTACCAGCGATAGTGGGCGAAAGCCTTGTTCGCCTCGGCCATGCGGTGCATTTCTTCCTTGCGCTTCACAGCCGCGCCGGTGTTGTTGGCAGCGTCCATGATTTCAGCGGCCAGGCGCTCTGCCATGGTCTTTTCACCGCGCTTACGGGAGAACAGCACCAGCCAGCGCAGTGCCAGCGTCTGACGACGCTCCGGACGGATCTCGATCGGGACCTGATAGGTCGCGCCGCCAACACGACGAGCCTTGACCTCCAGGGAGGGAGCCACGTTCGCCAGGGCAGCCTGGAACATTTCGTTGGCATCCTTGCCGGTCTTTTCCTTAACAATATCGAAGGCTTCGTAGCACACGTTCTGAGCGACGCCACGCTTGCCGTCGAGCATGATCTGATTGATGAGCTTGGTCACAACCGTGGTCCCGTGTACGGGATCCGGAAGCACCTCGCGCTTGGGTACAAAACCGCGACGGGGCATAGTAAATACCTCCAATTAAGACGTGTAAGTCAGTCGTAGATGTGTGGATTGCGGAAGCATCCCCGGATGTGGGTCATCCTCTCCCAACTGGCGGCGCACGTCAGCATCATGCGCCATTGGCCGCGTTTCAGGCCAATCAGCCAGGATTTAGCCTTTTCCGTGCCTCCTTCCCTGTTCCCCAGGTCAAAGGCTTCAAGGACAAAGGTGCATCATGGTCGGCAGGGGCTGCGAAAGGGATGTTTGTGAAGCATGCAGAAGCTTACTTCTTCGGGCGCTTTGCGCCATAGAGGGAACGAGCCTGCATACGCTTGGCCACACCGGCAGTATCCAGCGCGCCGCGGATGATATGATAACGAACGCCAGGCAGGTCACGGACACGGCCGCCGCGGATAAGCACAACGCTGTGCTCCTGCAGGTTGTGGCCGATACCGGGAATGTAGCAGGTACCTTCGATGGAGTTCGTCAGACGAATACGGGCAATCTTACGAAGAGCAGAGTTCGGCTTCTTGGGCGTCATCGTCTTGACGCTCAGGCAAACGCCGCGCTTCTGAGGGCAGCCCTGAAGAATGGGCGCGGTAGACTTGTTCGTCGTCTTCTCGCGGCCCTTGCGAACCAGCTGATTGATCGTGGGCATGAGAGCACCTCCAAATTTATGTCCAAAAGTTCCGCAACCCTCGGAAACTGTTTGGCGAAAGGAATGATGGCTGAGCGTCAGCGGATCAGCGCAGCCGCAGCGCAGGGAATTTCCAGGCCGCACGCCTCCCCCAGTGCACGGGTTTCATCCACGCGGCGCACGGGAACACCTGCTTCTTCACAGGCGCGTGTCACCTTCTGATACAGAAAGGTGTCAATGTCGCGAGCCACATAGACTCGCGTGGCGGTTCCGGACTTCAGCGCACGCATGACTGCTTTCGTTCCCACTGCCCTGTTTACGGAATTTTTCAGGTCTTCCACGCTGAGTTCCCTCCTGCTGATACTGAACTTTGAGCTGATCGTCTTCCTCCGGAAAAGCGCACTTCAAAAGACACACTTCACCGTAGCAAGCGCTCAACTCGTATATTGTAGCATTTTCAACTCGTCTTGTCAACTGTTTTTG
>CAZGKQ010000163.1:0-4050 GCA_964526125.1 uncultured Faecalibacterium sp. | reverse complement strand
ACCTCGCGCAGCTCCTTTTCGCCGTCGATGTAGGGCTGATACATCGCCAGAATGCCTTCCGCGCAGCCGTCGCAGGTGGCGCTGATGCAGCCGATGGCCTCGTCGACAATCTGCTGGCGTTGCTCGCGCGTGGTGTCTTTAATCAGAATGCTGTTCATGCTGTTACCTCCTGTGTGTCAATGTCCGGCGGAAGCTTCTGCATCTGCTCGCGCCAGGTGAAGCGCAGGCAGACCATTTCCGCAATGGCTGTGATCGTCCACGAAACGATGTAGAGCAGATACAGGCTCTGGATGGTGTGAAAATGGGCGAAGATGGTGTAAACCCAGATGATGCGGAAAACGCAGGAGCCCATGATGACGATGATGGTCGGTGCAAGGCTTTTCCCCAGGCCGCGATTGGCGGCAATGGAGCAGTCCATGAAGGCGGAGAAGGCGTAGGAGCAGCCCATGATGCGCAGCCGGATCATCCCGGCCTCCGCCACTTCCTCGACATTGGTGAAAATACTCAGGAACTGCCGCCCGAACACCACCAGCATCAGACTCATCACCAGCGCAATGCCGAAGGAGAACGCCATGGAAATAAAGTAGCTGTTCAGCACGCGTTTGCGCTTTCCGGCGCCGTAATTCTGGCTCATGAAGGAAGAACAGGCCGTGTAGATGGCGGCCATCACGTCGTAGACCAGCGCATCGGCATTGGCGGCAGCGGCGTTGCCTTCCACCATGATTTCGTCAAAGGAATTCACCCCGGCCTGAATAAACAGGTTGGCTATGGCGAAGATAGCGTTCTGCATCCCGGCCGGAATGCCCAGCGAAAGCACCTGCCGCGCCTTGTGGGAATCCATGCGCAGCTGCGAAGGCGAGAGACGCACGCTGCCTTCCGCCCAGCGCAGGGATAAAAGCACCAGCGCCGCCGCCAGATACTGCGAAAGGATACTCGCCAGCGCCACCCCGGCTGCCGCCATGTGGGCGACAATGACGAAGAAGAGATTCAGCAACACATTCAGCACCCCGGAAAGGGCGAGAAAATACAGCGGCTTTCTGGTATCTCCGGCGGCGGAAAGGACGGCGTTGCCAAAGTTGAAGACGGCCATCGCCGGCATGCCCAGACAGTAGATGCGCAGATAGCTGACAGCACCGGCCATCAGCACCTCCTTGGTGCCGAGCAGGTTCAGCAGCGCCGGGGTGAAGCAGAAGCCCAGCACCATGATGACCAGCCCGACGATCAGGGAAAGAATCAGCGAGGTGTGGACGGCTTCCTGTACATCCTGATCGTGCCGTGCGCCGATATAGCGCGCCACAACGACGTTCACGCCACTGCCCATGCCAATCAGGAAGCCGGTCAGGAGCGTGACGAGGATGGAAGTGGAGCCGACCGAGCCGAGTGCCTCCGGCCCGGCAAACTGTCCGACCACCGCAATGTCGGACATGTTGAAAAGCACCTGCAATACATTGGTCGCCATCAGCGGCAGGCTAAAGAGGATAATCTGCCGACCGAGGGCACCGTGGGTAAGATCATGCTTTTGAGCGGACATGAGAGAACTCCTTTGTGATATTTCCAACATTTCCGGCGATGATTATACATCGAAAAAGGAAAACTGACAAGAGGAAAAAGCGAAAAAAGGGCGAATATGATGAAACAGCGCGTCAGGGCGACCACTGACAGCGGCGAGGGAGGAAAAAACACGATGAATCATGCTTCAGTCATTTTTCTGGATATTGACGGCACGCTGACCATTCCGGGGCATCAGGAACCGCCAGCTTCCGCGGTGGAGGCCATCCGCCGGGCGCGAAAGGCCGGGCGGCGCGTTTACCTGTGCACGGGACGCTGCGAGGCCATGCTGCGTCCGGTTTTGGCCTGTACAGAATTTGACGGCTATGTTGCATCCTCCGGCGGACTGGTCATTTCGCATGGCCGGACGCTGGTAGACATGCCGCTGCCGGAAGCGCAGCAGCGCCATGTGCTGGACGTGCTGCATCAGGAAGGCGTTTTTCGCACGGTGCAGACGCGTCAGGGTGCATATTGTGACGAAAGCTTTCGTGATTTTCTCCGCAGCCGCGACGCGACGGGTGGCGGCAGTGAGCTGCTTCGCTGGCGCGAGGCGATTGAGGATCGGCTGGCGATTCGCCCGATGGCGGAGTATGGTGGCGAAAGTGCCTATTCCGTCGTATGCATGTCGCCAACCCGGGTGCAGCTTGACCGGGCAATGGCGCAGCTTCCGGAATTGGACTTTCTGGTCATGGAAGACCGGGAACACGGCATTGTCAACGCGGAAACGGTGGATCGGCGATATGACAAGGGAAGCGGTCTGGCCGCTGTCTGCCGGGCGGAGGGGGTTGAAGCGGCGCAGAGCATCTGCTTTGGCGACAGCATGAATGATCTGCCGATGATGCGTGCTGCCGGATTTTCCGTCTGCATGGGCAATGGAAGCGCAGAGGCGAAGGCAGCGGCGGATGCTGTCTGTGCATCGGTGGAGGAAGACGGCCTCTACAACGCCTTTGCGGCTTATGGCCTGATGGCATAGTGCAGGCGGCAGCAGCATATGCTGTGAAGCGAAAAGAGGTGATGCGCCGTGCGCAGACACACCTGCGGCGAAAGGCAGTGGGTTATCTGGACGGGACAGCGCGTATTGCTGTATGTCGGGCTGGCGCTTGTGGCAGCCGGGCTGATTGTGTTGCTGCTGTGCATTCCGGCGTGGGCGTGGGCGGCGCTGCTGGGCGTGGCGCTGGCTGTGGCCGGGCTGGTGCTGATCTGCCTTGGAAGGAGGTAAGGTGCATGAAGGTTCGTCTGGTATGCGTCAAGGTTCCCAAACCGCTCAGGGGCGTGGTGCGCCTGGTGATGAAAAAGCATCTGAAAACGGCGTGAAGCGCAGGAAGCCTTCCGCCGGAACAGCAGAAATACAGCGCAAAAACACTTAACCGTTGACAGACGGGAAAAACCGTGCTATCATAGCAATGGTATCCAACAATCACATGAAGGATGGATCAGAGGTGCGCATGCATCGTGTACCACAGCGGAGGACGGCTTCCGCAGAGGCTGTGGGAAGGAGTGCAGCGCCGAAAGGCAGGGGGGACAGCCGTCAACCCCGGTCTTGGTTGCAGGCTGAACGGGTCTGTGACTGTCATCGGGAGGAAATCTCCCGGCGGAGCGCTGATTCGGAAGATCTGCCCCCATGGTGTGGGACTCCCTGCACAGAATGCTCACGTTGGTGGGCTGCGATGGGAAGGAGTGCGGACGGGTTGCGAAAAATGACTTTTCGCGCCGCTGGAAGCATTCGGGAAGATCTTGGCGCACCGCAGGCTTGGCTTGTGGTGGCTTTTTTTGAATCAGGCACGCGGCAGTCGGCGAAATACCGGCAGAACACAAAAAACGCTGATGGAGGATGGAATGATGGAAAAGTATCGCGTAGGCATTGTGGGCGCAACGGGCATGGTTGGACAGCGGTTTATTTCGCTGCTGAAGGATCATCCGTGGTTTGAAGTGACGTGCGTGGTGGCCTCTGGCCGCAGCGCCGGAAAGAAGTATTCGGAGGCGGTGGAAGGCCGCTGGGCATTTGACTGGGCGATTCCGGAAAAGGTGGCGGACATGGTCGTCATCAATTCTGAGGACATTGACGAAGTGGCAAAGCATGTGGACTTCGTCTTCTGCGCCGTGGACATGAAGAAGGACGAAGTGCGCGCGCTGGAAGAAGCTTACGCAAAGCACGAAATCCCGGTGGTGAGCAACAACAGCGCCTGTCGCGGTCTGAGCGATGTGCCCATGATCGTGCCGGAAATCAACGCCGACCATACGGACGTGATTGCCTCCCAGCGCCAGCGTCTGGGCACGAAGAAGGGCTTTATTGCCGTCAAGCCGAACTGCTCTATCCAGAGCTATGTACCGGCGCTCACGCCCCTGCTGGACTTCGAGCCGGAAAAGGTGAGCGTCTGCACCTATCAGGCGATTTCCGGCGCTGGAAAGACCTTCAAAACGTGGCCGGAAATGGTCGATAACGTCATTCCCTACATCGGCGGCGAGGACGAAAAGAGCGAGAATGAACCGCTGAAGCTGTGG
>CAZGKQ010000162.1:0-4099 GCA_964526125.1 uncultured Faecalibacterium sp. | reverse complement strand
ACACCCGTTACTGCGAGAAGATGGGCTTCCAGGTGAAGGTGCTGGATCTGCTGGATGGCGACGAAGCCGGCATCAAGTCCGTCACCTTTGAGGTGAGCGGCGACCATGCTTATGGCTATCTGCGCGGCGAAAAGGGGGTCCACCGTCTGGTGCGCATTTCCCCCTTTGATGCCAACGCACGCCGCCACACGTCCTTCGCCTCGCTGGACGTGGCGCCCATGCTGGAAGAGGACGATTCCGAGATTGAAATCAACATGAAGGATGTGCGCGTGGACACCTACCATTCCAGCGGCGCTGGCGGACAGAACGTCAACAAGACCTCCTCCGCCGTCCGCATGACGCACTATCCCACCGGCATCGTCGTGGCCTGCCAGACCGAGCGCGACCAGGTGCAGAACCGTGCCACCTGTATCAAGATGCTCAAGGCCAAGCTGCTGGAACTGCGCGAGCGCGCCAAGGAAGAGGAAATGGCTAACATCAAGGGCGAAATGAAGAAGATCGAATGGGGCAGCCAGATTCGCTCCTACGTCTTCCAGCCCTACACCATGGTCAAGGATCACCGCACGAATTTTGAATCCGGCAACATTGACGATGTGATGAACGGCAATCTGGAAGGCTTCGTTACGTCGTACCTGAAGATGCAGTAATGCGCCCACTCCGGTGTTTTCCTGCTGTGATGGCCGCCCTGCTGAGCGTAACCTGTACGCTTGCACTGCTGGGCGGTGCCATCTGGGCGCTTGGCACCAGTGAAGGCGTGATGCTGGCGCTGATGCACCGCACTGCGCCGCCGGAGAGCAGCTTTCTGCCGGAGGAGTACTACCCTCTGGCCGTTTCTACCATCACGGATTATCTCACCGGCGCGGCAGACGAGTGCCAGTTCACCTTTTCTATGGATGGCGTGACCTATGCCGCCTTCCGCACGAAGGAACAGGTGCATATGGCCGACTGCCGCGCCCTGTTTTTCCTCTGCCGGAGAGTGGCAACGGTGGCGGCGCTGTTTTCGGGGGCGCTGCTTGGGCTGCTGCTGCCCGTTCCCGGTGCGCTGCGGTGCTTTCGGAAATGGCTGCGGTGGGTGGTGGGGCTGCTGATTTCAGGTGGTGCGGTGGTGGCACTTTGCTTTACGGACGCTTTCGTGCTGTTCCATCGGATGGTGTTTGTCAATGATCTGTGGCTGCTCAATCCGCAGACGAATCTGCTGGTTCGCCTGATGCCGACGGCTTTTTTCCAGCAATATGCCGCGCTGATTGCGCTGGCGACGCTTGACGAAATCGGCCTGGTGGCACTGCTGGTCAGGCTGCTGGAATGGATTTTCAGGCAAAAACATTTTATACTAATTCACGTCTAAAACATAGCACAGAGCGCAATGGATTAGATGAGAATTAGTATTAACCTCCCCAACGAAAGAAGGTTCTTCCATGACCTATACGGAAACCGCGTCGGAAACCCTTGCCCGGCTGCGCAATCAGGAGAAGGTGCGCATTCTGGCGCTGGAAACCTCCTGCGACGAAACGGCGGCCGCCATCATCGAAAATGGCCGCACCATCGTCTCCAACATCGTCTTCAGCCAGATTGACCTGCACGCGCTCTATGGCGGCGTGGTGCCGGAAATCGCCAGCCGCGCCCATGTGGAAGCCTGCGACCGCGTGATTGACGAAGCACTCCGCGCCGCAGACATGCGCCTGGAAGACGTGGACGCTTTTGCTGTCACCTACGGGCCGGGGCTGGTGGGGGCGCTGCTGACGGGCGTGAGCTGCATGAAGGGACTGAGCTACGCCGCCCGAAAGCCGCTGATTCCTGTCAATCACATTGAGGGACACGTCTCCGCCAACTACCTTTCCCATCCCGACCTGAAGCCGCCGTTCCTCTGTCTGGTCGTTTCGGGCGGCCACAGCCACATTGTCCGCGTGAATGATTACGGGGACTACACGCTGCTGGGTCAGACGATGGACGACGCAGCCGGTGAAGCGTTTGACAAGGCGGCGCGTGTGCTGACGCTTCCCTATCCGGGCGGCCCCCGGATTGACGCGCTGGCGGAGGAGGGGAATCCGCACTATTTGCAGCTTCCCCATCCCCACACGCCCGGCAAATACGACTACTCCTTCTCCGGCATGAAGACGGCCTTCCTCAATGCCGCCAACAAAATGGAAATGAAGGGGGAGCCGCTCCCCAAGGCGGACATGGCGGCCTCCTTCCGCTACGCGGTGGTTTCCGCGCTGGTGGAGAAGGCTATGCTGGCCGCGCGTGACACGCAGGCTCCTGCGCTGGCGCTGGCTGGCGGCGTGTCGGCGAACCGGCTGCTACGCCGCATGATGCAGGAAGCGGCGGACAAAGCCCATCTGCCGCTGTACATGCCGAAATTGCCGCTTTGCACGGATAATGCGGCCATGATTGGCGCGGCGGCGTATTACCGGATGATGAAGGGGGAAATCGCGCCCCTGACGCTGAATGCGACGCCATCGCTGAAGCTGGTATAAGTTGTTAAAAACTTTTCGGGAGGTTTCTGATGAAAAAGAAGGAACTGATGCAGGTCATCAAATTCACGCTTTTCAGCGCTTCCGCTGCCATTGTGCAGCTGGTCAGCTTTGCGTTGCTGCATGATGTGCTGCACCTTGAGGCCTATCTACTGAGCTATCTGCCGTCGCTGATTCTCTCTGTCCTGTGGAATTTCACCTTCAACCGCCGCTACACCTTCCGCTCCGACGGCAATGTGAAGCGCGCAATGCTGCTGGTGGCGCTGTACTATGTCGTCTTTATCCTGCTGACCAGCTGGTGGAGCAAGCTTCTGGAAGCCGCCGGTGTTCACGACTGGCTGATTGAAGGAATCAACATGGTCTTCAATTTCGTCACGGAATTCCTCTACCAGAAGTTTGTGGTGTATCGGGGGACGATCGACACCAATAAGCTGGCACAGAAAGGTTAACAGGGAGGGTCAAGGTCATGTTCATCTGGCTCATCGGGGCGCTGGCTGTGCTGTTGGTGCTGCTTTTGCTGCTGCGCCGCCAGAAACGCAGCCAGCAGCAGGAGCGCATCATGGTTCAGCGCGCCCGAACCACCGACCTCTATCAGGCGCTGTATCCCATTCTGGACACGGCCTCGCGCTGCTGTGTGGATCGCGTGCTGATCCGCCGGGACGAGGTACGCATCGTCCTCTTCAAGCCGATGAACAGCGTCTGCCGCTTTGTGTTTGAGGAACGCGGCTTCGACCGGATTACGGAACCGCAGGTGCTGCGCGTGCTGGCGCTGGCCATCTCCGCCGACATGCCCACCCTGCGCGACAGCCGCTGCTACACCTTCAGCATCCGGCACGATGTCACCTCCTCCGGCGAGCAGGTTTCCTGGTATGAGTACAACATCACGCCGCGCCACAAGGACACAATGATGAAAGCCTGGTACAGCCGTCCGCCCGTAGAGGACGGGATTATTCGCTGATCTTTCCGTTTTCGGCAGGAATTGCGATGCAA
Source organism: uncultured Faecalibacterium sp. (assembly GCA_964526125.1). Classification (GTDB taxonomy): domain Bacteria; phylum Bacillota; class Clostridia; order Christensenellales; family Aristaeellaceae; genus UBA11524. Next base: position 638 of record CAZGKQ010000162.1, on the reverse strand, counting down.
AACGGCGAATAATAGCGTTGAAATACCATCCGTTCCGGCGGATGAGAAAAGTTGGAGGCGTTTCCCATGGAGATTTTGTCCGTTTACGATGCTGCCTTTAAGCACTATGGCCGTGTGGTCGAGGGCTACCCGACCGAAGGGCTGGTGAAGGCGCTGGCCACCACCCCCTGCACCGACGGTGTGGTTTATCTGCCGCGCGTGGACGTGCTGCACAGCGCGCCCGACGCCGCGAAGGTCGGCGAAGGCCTGTTTGGCGGCATGCCCTACGAATTCGGCTACTGCAACGGCCACAACACGAAGTTGAACTGCCTGGAATTCCACCGCGACAGCGAATTCAATCTGGGCACGGACGATTTCATCCTGCTTGTAGCGAGCCTGGATGATCTGGAAGACGGCGTGCTGGACACGGCGAAAGTGAAGGCGTTCAAAGCGCCGGCCGGTGTGCTGGTGGAAGTTTATGCCACCACGCTGCACTATGCACCCTGCCATGCCGACCCGGCTCGTGGCTTCCGCGTGTTGATCGCCCTGCCGGACAAGACGAACACCGACTTCCGCCCCACCGACGGTGCGAACAAGCTGGACAAGACCCTGTGGGCGCGCAACAAGTGGCTGCTGGCGCACGCTGAGAGCAGCGAAGC
>CAZGKQ010000161.1:0-4116 GCA_964526125.1 uncultured Faecalibacterium sp. | reverse complement strand
CCCCTTTGGTGCCTCTTTGCCGAGGCTTTCTCTCACAGAGAAAGCCGGAGAAACGCCTTTTACCAGCATGGCAGAGAAAACATAGTAGGGAAAAAATCCCTATAACATGGCAAAGTGAAAGCAACTTCCCCAAAAAAGAAAAAGTGCAGAAAAAATTTCTGCACATTCTGAAAATCACCGCATAACACACGCCAACTGTGGAAAAAACATAGGCTGAAAGCAGCCGCAGCTGTCCTCAAAGCAGCCGAAAAGCAGAAAAAAACTGCGGCTACGCGAAAATTGACTTGACAACGCAGACGGAGTGTGACATCATGAAACGCGGCGATGTATATCGAGCGGATCTCGATCCGGTGATCGGCTCGGAGCAGGGCGGCATTCGCCCTGTCGTGATTATCCAGAATGATCGCGGAAACCGCTATTCCCCCACGGTCATCGTGGCCGCAGTGACCACGCGGCGCAAAAAGGAGCATCTGCCGGTGCATGTGCTTCTCACACGCGAGGAAAGCGGCCTCGCCTTTGATTCCGTCGTGCTGACGGAACAGGTGCGGACGCTGGAAAAAACACGCCTGACACGCTATCTGGGAACCGTATCGGCTCAGGCGATGAAACGCATCGACCGGGCACTGGGCATGAGTCTGGGCAATGGCTGAAGGCCGGTAAATCCCCGGATGCCCGGATGCCGGAACCCGGATGCCGGTTCCATCAAACAACAAAGGAGCAGCAAAAACCATGAAAAAACGACTGAAGCAATGGATGCAACACGAACAGCTGATGATCTGGGGACAGATTATTCTGGGCTGCGTGATCGGCGGCGCGGCGTATCCGCTCTTTTTGACCCCCTGTAATATCGCGCCCGGCGGTCTGACCGGCGTGGGCATGATCGTGAATTATCTGTTTCATTTTCCCATCGGCACCACGGCGCTGCTGCTGAATATTCCGCTCTTTTTGATGGGCTACCGGAGCATGGGGCGCGTGTTTGTGGTTCGCTCACTGGCGGCGACGATTCTCTTTTCGCTGTCCATTGACGTGCTTCAGCTGCCGCCGCTGACTACCGATCCCATGCTGGGCGCGATTTTCGGCGGAGCCCTCATGGGCGTGGGGCTGGGACTGATCCTGCGCGGCGGCGCAACCACCGGTGGCACGGACATGATCGCAAAAATGGTGCATCATCGTCTGCCGTTTTTGTCCACCGGATTGTTCCTGATGATTATCGACTGCATTGTGGTGCTTGCCGCCGCGGTCTGCATCGGCACGACGGAAGCACTGTTCGCGCTGGTGTGTATCTTCATCAACGGTCGCGTGATTGATATGGTGATGCTGGGTCTGTCGAAAAACAAGGCGTGCTTTGTCATGAGCGACCGCTGGGAGGAAATTTCCCATCTGGTGCTGACGGACATGGATCGCGGCGCGACGCAGCTGCTGGCACGCGGCGCGTACTCCGGCAAGGAGCGTCCGGTGCTGCTGTGCGTGCTGCCGCCGCAGGAAGTGGCGCGGTTTAAGGAAATCGTCCGCCGCGAGGACGAAACGGCGTTTATGTTCATTACGGAAGCGCACGAGGCGCTGGGCGAGGGCTTTGACAAGCTGAATGCCCCGGAATAATCAGAAATTTTATCATCGGCGGAGCTGAAAATGCTCCGCTTTTTTCGTGCAGTGCGGCGAATGTTCGTGCCTTTGTGAAAAAAGCGTGCGTAAGCGACCAAAAAAGGAAAAATCGCCTCTTCGGGGCTTTACAAAAAAGAGCGCTTGTGGTATGATACATGTATCGAGGTTCGATCCGTTCCCATGAATGCCCCGTCATTCTTCCGAAAAACACAGTTGGGGAAGGGAAAAAGGGGCAAAAACGAAGGAGGCATTTTTTCCATGAAGAAGCTGATTTCCATCCTGCTGTGCGTCGCGATGCTGCTGACGCTGGCAACGGGCGCTGTGGCCGAGGGCAAGGATTACTCCGGCTATACCATCCGCATTTACTCCAACTCTAACTCCACCGAGCGCGTCAACTGGCTGCTCAATGCATCCAAGGCCGCTGGTTTCACCATTTCCATCGACGATAACTCCGTTATTTCCGGCGATACGGCGGCTATCCAGAAGGCCAACGAGAGCAAGGATGGCGACATCCTGTTCGGCCTGAACGAAACGCGCTGGTCTCAGCTGGTGGATGGCACCTATGAGAACCTGTCCATCATGGACTGGACGCCTTCCTGGGCGGACGAAGTGGGCAAGTATGTTTACACCGGCAAGGCCTATGGTCTGGTGGTGCAGAACGTGCTGATGCTCTATCGTAATGACGAGCTGGGCACCAATGGTCAGGCGCTGAGCTTCGACCACTGGGCGGACATCGTGAACTGCGGCTACTCCTGGTATCGCCAGGGCAAGGTCGGCGGCACGACCAACAGCAACATCAACAGCGCCATGCTGTATTCCTACGCGGATCCCACCAGCCCCGCCGGTGGCATCTCCGTGGACGGCTGGAAGATGCTGTGGAAGTACTGCGCCGATGGCCATTACACCGGCGACAGCTATGGCTTTGATCCCCTGAATCGTGGCGACGTGCAGGTTTCCACCTTCTACTCCTCCTCCCTGTATGGCAAGATTGACTCCGCGGCGGACAGCTCCTCTGCGCCGCTGACCGGCACGGCGACCCCCGAAAACTGGGGCGTTGTGGACATCGCCGACGGTACCTACTACATCGCGGAATACCTGGGCATCCTCGACCGCGCTGATCGCACGGCGGAGGAAACCGAGGCGGTCGTGGCCTTCGCCGAGTGGTTCGGCTCTGCCGCTGTGCAGGCTGAATGGGCGGAAGAATTCGACTCCTTCCCCTGCAACGAAGTGGCTGTGAAGGAAGTTTACGGCGACGAAATCCCCGTGATCTACACGCTGAAGAACTGCGCGCTGGAAATCGTGGACGGCACCGACATGACCTACGCCGCTTATGTGGCCGCGCACACCAAGGAATGGACGAACATCATGACCAACCTGGGCTTCTACTGGGCGGATGCCAGCCAGGCTCCGGCAGAACCCGATTGGGACAATCTGGACTGGGCGCTGCTGACACAGGCTGCACAGTAATTGTCTACCGGTTAACCCGACATACGGCAGGATAGAACCCCGGTATGGCGAGTCCTACGAGGGCTCGCCATCCATTTTTGTTCAGGATTTTATCGGGATTTTATTCAGGGAAAAAAGCCTGCCTTTCCTGCCGATTTCCATGCATGTAAGGAGCTGTACGCGCCATGATAGAACTCAGGGATATAGTCGTCAAATTTGGCGATTTTGAGGCATTGCACAACATCAACGTGGACGTGAAGGAAGGGGAGTTTTTCACCTTTCTGGGGCCGTCGGGCTGCGGCAAAACGACCACGCTGCGCACCATCACGGGCTTTATCGAGCCTGTTTCCGGCACGGTGAATGTCAATGGCCGCGATATTACGCGCGTGCCGATTGAGAAGCGCAATATCGGCATCGTGTTCCAGAGCTATGCACTGTTTCCGACCATGACGGTGTATGATAATATCGCCTTCGGCCTGAAGCTGAAAAAGCTGAAGAAGCAGGAGATTGACCAGAAGGTGCATCAAATCGCCCAGAAGGTGGATCTGACGGAGGAGCAGCTGAAGAAGGCCGTCAGCCAGCTTTCTGGCGGCCAGCAGCAGCGCGTGGCGATTGCCCGTGCGCTGGTGACAGGCCCCAGCATCATCTGCATGGACGAGCCGCTGTCCAATCTGGATGCCAAGCTGCGCGTGCAGCTGCGCAACGAGCTGAAAAAGATGCAGAAAGACTTCGGCATCACCACCATCTATGTCACCCACGATCAGGAGGAGGCTCTCACCCTGTCCGACCGGATCGCGGTGTTCAACAAGGGCGTGATCGAGCAGATCGGAACGCCCAACGAGGTATACAACCACTCGCAAACTGAATTTGTCTGCAACTTCATCGGTGATATCAACCGGCTGAATGACGATACCGTTTCCGCGCTCAACGCCGCCGGCGCGGGGCTTGACGCGGGGAAGCACAACTATGTCCGCCTTGAGCGGCTGCACGTCAACGTCACGCCGCGCGCGGGCGAGATCGCGCTGGACGGCACGGTGGAAAGCTGCGAGTATTACGGGCTTTACATCA
>CAZGKQ010000160.1:0-4125 GCA_964526125.1 uncultured Faecalibacterium sp. | reverse complement strand
CCCCAGACCCCTTCGGGGCTTATTTCTTCAAGCGTGCAACTTCGGCTTCGGCCATGCTGCGCGTGCAGTAGTTCAGGGGGGAGAAGTTGCCGCTCAGGGCGGTTTCAAGCTTCTCAAGGGCGGCAGAGGTGTCGCCGGATTCCAGATCGTAGCGTGAGAGGAACCACAGGGTGTCGATTTGATTCGGCTTTTCTTCGTGCGCCTTGTCAAACCATTCCTTCGCCTTGGCTTTGTCGCCGGTCACGCGGTAATAGGCCTGCGCCAGATTGTCCATGCAGACGGCATCCTCGTCGTCGTAGTCCAGCGAAGCGTTGATGAAGTCAAACATCTTCTGAATGCCGTCCTGCCACTGCTGGTCAAGCTCCTCCTGCGTCCGGGGGGCGGTGGTGGCCGGTGCTTCCGCCGCTTCGTCCTCCCCCACCGCTTCTGCAACGGGCGGAAGATCTGCCAGGACAGGCTTTTTGCCGGCATACTTTTCCACATACAGATAGCCCAGGCTCTGGTAGGTCAGGCCGGTCGGCGTGCGGCCATGCTGCTTTTCAATCAGGTGGATGGCCTTGTCCAGCTCGCCCTTCTTCATCAGGCAGACGGCGTAGTCCACAAACAGCTGGCTCTTCTGATCCGGTGCCAGATCCGGGCACTTCTGCGTTTTCAGCAGCAGTGGCATGGCCTTGTCATAGCTGCCCTCGCGGATGAGCAGCAGCGAATAGCCCAGCATCGGTCGGGCGGACATCAAGCCCTTGTCCAGCGCCTCCTCATAAAGCCTTTTGGCCTGTTCCAGATCTCCCTTGCCGTGCGCACGCATGGCCTGCTGCGCTTTGATGGTTGCCATGAATCCCATGCTTCATTACTCCTTATTAACCTTCTTTGGCCACTTTTCTTTTCAGGCGGTCATAACGATATTGTAACGCATTTTGCGCCTCCTGTACAGAGGGGACGTCAAATAAAGCCGGTTCGGCCAGCTGCATCATGGCGCGGCGTGTCATGTCCAGCGCGGCGGCGTAGTCCTTCAGCGTATGCTCGTAGTATTTAGCCAGCTCCACATAGGGGGTGATGCCGCCTTCGTGGCGCTCTATCATTCTTTTCCAGACGCGGACGGCGGAATCGAACTCCCCTGCCCGGCGGTAGCTCTGCGCCAGACGCTCCTGCGCCTGTGCGTGCATGTCCCCCTGCGCCAGCGCGTAGCAGCGCCGCGCCTCTGGCACATGGCGAAAGCGTTCCAGCGCCACGCCCATGGAGAAAACATCCTCATCATGGTGGACATTTTCCGGCAGGTTGTACATCTGCGTCATCTCCGTCAGGAGGACGCAGAGGCTGGCAACGTCCTGCGCGTTATGGGTCAGCACATCCTCAAGGAGGTCGAAATTGCCGGTTTTGAGATAATCAAAGAAGCGCGCCGGAACCTCCGCGCCGGGCAGATCGTCAAAGCGCGGAATCCCCAGCACCATCTGCTCCAGATGCCCCAGATTGCACTTTTGCAGCCGCAGCTTGAACACGCGCCGCGCGATGTGCAGCAGGTCAATGTGCGGCTTATCCAGACACGAGGGATCCATGCGGTTCATCAGGAATCGGTCACGCAGCAGGGGCACGTCAAACGTGCGGCCATTGAAGGAGCAAATCACGTCATAGCCCTGGAGGGTATCGGCGATGGTTTCCAGCACAAAGCGCTCCTCGGGATAATCACGCATGACGACCTGATGAATCTGGAAACCGGCTTCGGTCAGGCAGCCCAGGCCGACCTCGAACGCGACCGTACCGGCACCGCGGAAGCCCGTCGTCTCCGTGTCCAGGTAGAGGATCTGTTCGGGGGACAGGTCGTCCGGCAATGCTTCCTGCGTCATCAGGCGCAGGGAATCCACCGGCAGCTCAAACGCGCCGGGAAAGTCCGACAGCGGACGCATCTCCCGGCCATGCCAGCAGTCCGTGAACTCCTTCTTCGGCGCAGCAGGTGGCTGCTTCGGCTTCTCGATGGCCTTCAGCTTATCGCGCAGATTCATTTGATCAGCTCCTCCAAGAGCACTTTGGCGGCCTGTTTCGCGTCCGCGCTGCCCATTGGCCCGATGCAGCTGGGGCAGCCCGTGTGGCAGGGGCAGTCCGTCACGACCTGCAGGGCTTCCTCCAGCAGCAGGGTGCGCATGGCATACGCCTTCTGCGCCAGACCGATGCCGCCGGGAATGTTATCATACAACAGCAGCGTGGGGCGGTCGGTAATCGGGCTTTTGACCTGGCAGACCACGGCCACATCCTGCGGCGAACACATCAAAGACAGCGGCGCAACGATGCGCAGCAGGTTCGTGACCCCGATCATGGCGTTTTCCAGCGTGTCCTTATCCATCCGGTTGCACAGCGCGTCTGGCACCGTCCACCACATGGCGGTGGTGTGCATGTCCGTCTCCGGCAGGCGCACATGACCAAAGCCCAGCGTCTCGTGCGTATCAAACTTGATTTTCTTGAACATCGTCACCAGCGTCGACACGCGGATTTCCCCCAGCGCCACCTGTGAACCGTTGCGTTCCTCCTCCTTCTCCCTGTCCAGCAGGGAAAGCGTGATGTTCAAATCCGCATCGGTATAATAATCCGCGTCGACACGGCGGATGAAGGCCTTGCACGCGTCAAAGTCCAGCTTTTCCACCTGATACTGCTGCGCCTCGTGCATGTAGATGGCGTTTTCGTGCAGCAGCATCGGCACGGTGTAGCGATCCATCTCACCAATGACGCGATGCGCTGCCGGATCGGTGATGTCCACGATGATGAAATTCTCCTCGGCGCGCGCTGAACGCAGCGAAATTTCGCTGGCCGGGAAGTCTTCCGCCGACCAGTGGTAGCGTCCGCCGACGTGGCGCAGAATGCCGCTTTCGTCCAGATAGTCCAGCAGCTCCGGCGCGCCGGGCGCATTGCCAAGCCCTTCCCCCTCCTCAAAGGGCAGCTCAAACGCTGCACACTTGAAGTGGTTGAGCAGAATGTACAGATTATCCGGATTCAGCAGCGCGTTTTCCGGCGAGCGCTTCATCATGAAGTCCGGGTGGGAGACGATGTACTGGTCAATGGGCGCGGAGGACGCGACGAAAAACACGATGGATGTGCCCTTCCGCCGACCGGCACGTCCGGCCTGCTGCCACGCGCTGGCAATCGTGCCCGGATAGCCGCAGAGGACGCAGGCATCCAGCGCGCCGATGTCAATGCCCAGTTCCAGCGCGTTGGTGGACACCACTGCATCCACCTGCCCGGCGCGCAGGCCGCGCTCAATCTCGCGCCGTTGCGTGGGCAGATAGCCGCCGCGGTAGCCGCGCACGCGTCCGGCGTTACCCAGCGGATCGCGCACGAGATCCTTCAAATACTTCGTCAGCACCTCCACAGACAGGCGCGAGCGCGCGAAGGTAATGGTCTGAATGCCGTTTTGCAGCAGCAGACCGGCAATCCGCCGCGTTTCCTGAAGCACGCCACGCCGGATGCCCAGCTGCCGGTTGACCACGGGCGGATTATAAAACACAAAGTGCCGCACGCCCGTCGGTGCGCCGTTATCGTCCACGAGCGTCACGGCGCGTCCGGTCAGCGTGTCCGCCAGCTCCTTCGGGTTGGCGATGGTCGCGCTACAGAGGATGAACTGCGGATGGCTGCCATAAAATTCGCATAGGCGCAGCAGTCGCCGCAGCACATTGGCCAGATTGGAGCCGAACACGCCGCTATAGGTATGGATTTCATCAATCACGATATAGCGGAGGTTCTCAAAGAGCTTGACCCAGCTGGTATGGTGGGGCAGAATGCCGCTATGGAGCATATCAGGGTTAGTCACGACGATATGACCGGCCTGGCGGATGGCCTTACGCGCCGCACCGGGGGTATCGCCATCGTAGGTGAAGGTTTTGATATCCGCATCGAGCATGTCAATCAGCTCATAGAGCTCGCTGACCTGATCGGCGGAAAGTGCCTTGGTCGGGAAGAGGTAAAGCGCTCGGGCATCCGGATTTTGCAGAATGGCGGACAGCACCGGCAGGTTATAGCACATGGTTTTACCGGAGGCGGTGGGGGTGACGACGACCACATCGTGTCCGGCGAGGATTTCGCGCACGGCATGCGCCTGATGGCGATAAAGCTGGTGGACACCGCGCTTTTCCAGCACGGGCA
>CAZGKQ010000159.1:1477-4161 GCA_964526125.1 uncultured Faecalibacterium sp. | reverse complement strand
AGAAATTTTCCGTTCAGGCACTTCCTGATTCACAAAAAACCGGGCAGCCTGTTTCTGACTGTCCGGTTTTTGGGAAAATGTTTATTCCCTGCTGTCCATTTCGATATTGTTTTCCGCCAGCCAGTTCAGCCAGTATTCATCCGAATAAATCAGTGATTCGCGGTTGAAGGGCATTTCCGGCAGCGAGCCACCGGTGGCATAGATCAGCGCGGAAATCGGCATGACCGTATAGCCCTGCTCCTCGTAGTAGGTCAGGCAGGCATCGACAATCTCCCAGCTGTGGGAGCTGTCCAGATGCGTCAGCAGGATCTTGCCCGGTTCCAGCTTCGCCAGCGTTGTGCCGTACTTGATGCACTGCTCCGTGGTGTACTTGCCCAGGGAATCCTTGGTGTCCATCGACCACATGATGCCTTCCATGCCTTCGGAGCGGCTGACGCTGAGGACGTTGCTGTTCGTGTCACCATACGGCGGACGCATCAGGCGCGGCGTTACGCCCAACGTTTCCTGCATCGTTTCCGCCGTGAACACAATCTCGCGCATCATGTCATAGGGACGCTCGTCCGTCAGCTTGGGGTGCGTGTTGGTGTGGTCGCCGATTTCATGTCCGGCGGCGAGGGCACGTTTGGATTCCTCCGTGAAGTTGCGCACAAAATAGCCCGTCATGAAGAAGGTTACTTTGGTATTGTGCTTTTCCAGCACTTCCAGCACCTTGTCCATGTTCTTGCCGCCAAAACCGCAGTCAATGCCGATGGCAACATACTTTTTATCCGTATCAACCTGCTTGATGATGCGGCGACTGCCATCCATGACTGTCAGATAGCCGCCATCGGCCACCTTGTAGTCACCCAGCCAGACACTCATTTCATGATAGCCCTCCATATCCGCCGTAGGCGTGAGGACAAAGTTCATGTCGGAGCCAGGATTCGACCAGGTTTTTTCCGCCAGCACCGTGCCGTCCGAATCACGAAGCTGGAAATTGTTATTGCTCTTGATGATGTTGGCGGAATTGCTGTTCATCACACGCACGGTCATTTTCTTATCCACCGTGCCGAAATTGATGCCCAGATAGAATTTCACCGTCGGCAGACGCAGCACAGTCAGCGTGTGCTTGCCGGAAGTCGTATACCCTTCCGCCGCAGCGACTTCAAAGACAACCTTCGTCTTTTCCTCCACCACCTGCGTGGGAATGGTAAGGCTCACCTTCTTTTCGCCAGCCGGAACAATCACGCTGTAGCTGCCGTCCAGCCCATCGCACAGGAGCTGCAACGTCATCTCCTCGCTCTGCGCCGGAGCAATGTTCAGCGTGATGGTATAATCAAAGCCGCCATTGACCTGACCGCTTTTTTCCGCAAACGTTACCTTCGCACCGTCAGCCAGCGCAAAGGATGTCATGACCGCCAGCATCAGGATCAGCGCACAAATCCACTTCTTCACCGTAATTTCCTCCTCGGTTTCGTCCAGCCGCCCCATGCAGCCTTCCCTAGCAGTATACCATGCTTTTCAGCTTTTGTCCACGAAAAATGTCATGGTACAGGAAGTGTTCAAAGCCACCCCAGCGCGTGCAGCACTGCGCCACACGCCCCCGATGCCAGCATGACCAGAATCGGATTCCATTTTTTCCACCGCAGCGCCGCAAAAGCCGCCAGCATCAGCACCACGCCCGTCAGTAAAATGGTGTCGTTACTCTCCACGGCTGCGACCTGCACAATGTTCAGCGCAGCAGAGGCAATCAGCGCCACCACCACTGGCCGCAGTGAGCCCAACACCGTCTGCATCGCCCGACCGGAGCGAAAACGCGCATACAGCATCGACAACAGCGACACCAGCACCAGTGACGGCAGAATGCACCCCATTGTGGCCGCCAGTGCTCCGGCAAAGCCGTGCAGGCGCATGCCGACAAACGTCGCCGCATTGACAGCAATCGGGCCGGGTGTCATTTCCGCAATGGTCATTAAATTAGCGAATTCTTCCGCCGTCAGCCATGCACGGCCATCCACCACCAGCGCCTTGATAAGCGGAATCGCCGCATAACCGCCGCCAACGCTGAAAAGCCCAATCTGGAAGAAGACCCACGCCAGCTCCATCATGGTGCTGCCTCCTTCCGCCGCATCCACAGCGCCCGGCCAATGCCCAGCACCGCTGCGGAAAGAATCACCAGCACCACGTTCACCTGCCAGATTGTCGTGGCCAGAAACGCTGCCGCCATCAGCAGCATGTTCATCCAGTCGTGGGAGGCTATGACCTTTCCGCCCAGGCTGGCCGTCACGTCGCAGATGACAGCCGCTACGCCGCATTGCATGCCAGCCAGCACAGCGCGAACCCACTCGTTTTCCGCAAAAGCACCATAAATCAGCGAAATCACGCTGATGATGCCGATGGGCGGAATAATCGTCGCCAGCACGGCCACAGCCATTCCCGGCCATCCGGCGATGCGCCGTCCCACCAGAATCGCACCATTGACAGCAATCGCCCCCGGTGCCGACTGCGCCAGCGCCGTCATGTCCAGCATTTCCTCCTCGCTGAGCCAGTGCAGCTCATCGACGAATTTCTTTTTCATCAGCGAGACAATGACAAAGCCGCCGCCAAAGGTGAAGGCGCTGATCATCAACATAGCGGAAAAAATCGTCCACAATCGGCGTGGAAGGGAGATTTGAGGCGCAGTCGATTCAACATTCTGCATCTGC
>CAZGKQ010000159.1:0-1377 GCA_964526125.1 uncultured Faecalibacterium sp. | reverse complement strand
CCCTTCACATAGCAGCTGGCCGTGTGTCCGGTATCGTGATGCCGCTCGCAGACGGTCATCTGGCAGATGCCGTTTTCGGTGTCCGCCGCTTCCGCAAAGCCGAGATTCTCCGTCACAATCTGGCCGTCCACCAACCCAATCAGCGGCGCTTTGCCGATTTTCAGCTCCTGCGCCGTCACGTCCGGCAGATGCATCGTGTCCAGCACGCCGGAAAGAATATCGCCATCCACCGACGTCTCCTCCACCAGCGCCTCCTGCCCGTCGTAGACCATCGCGCCACGCTTGAAAACCATCTGCACATTCACATCATGCAGATTGTCCAGCACCACAAAATCCGCCAGATACCCCGGCGCAATCGCGCCCTTGTTGTTCAGCAGGAAGTAGCGCGCCGCATAGTGGCTGGCTACCTTGATGGTCAGGATGGGATCTGCCCCCAGCCGGATCGCCTTGCGCACAATATAGTCAATATGCCCCCGGTGAAGCAGATCATAGGGATGCTTGTCGTCGGTAGCGAACATGCAGCGATGGGCGTACTGCTCCGTCAGCAGGGGCATCAGCGCCTCCAGATTCTGTGCAGCCGTGCCTTCGCGAATCATGATAAACTGCCCCTTGCGCAGCTTTTCCAGCGCGTTGTCCAGCGTGCCGCATTCGTGGTCGGAATAGACACCGGCGGACATGTAGGCATTGAGCGCCTTGCCCGAAAGCCCCGGCGCATGGCCATCAATCTTCTTGTGATGCGCCTGAGAAACGACGATTTTCTCAATCGTACTTCTTTCACCCATCAGCACGCCGGGATAGTTCATCATTTCCGCCAGCCCCAGCACACGCGGATGGTCAAAATACGCATTGATGTCGCGCCATGAAAGCGTCTCGCCGTTTTCCTCAAACGGCATAGCCGGTACACAGGAGGGCAGCATGAAGTGTACATCCACCGGCAGACCCTCCGTGGCGGCCATCATGTAATCCACACCACGCATGCCGCAGACGTTAGCAATCTCGTGTGGATCGGTAATCACCGTGGTCGTACCATGCGGCACCACCGCCCGGGCAAAGGAGGCCGGTGACACCAGACTGCTTTCCAGGTGGATATGGGCATCAATAAAGCCCGGCGCCACAATCTTGCCGCGCACATCCACTTCCGTCAGTCCCTCGTAATGCTCCGCCACACCAACGACCAGACCGTTGGCAACGGCAATATCCCCGTGTTCCACCTCGCCGGAAAACACGTTGACGTAGTCCGCATTTTTCAGCACCAGATCGGCCTTTTCCTCGCCCAGCGCCACGCGCACCAGACGCTGCTTGCGACGCACCTTCTGCGCAATCCGTTCCGCCCGGGTCTTCGCTTCGTTCATGAAAGTCACACGCTCCTTTGCTTTT
>CAZGKQ010000158.1:0-4180 GCA_964526125.1 uncultured Faecalibacterium sp. | reverse complement strand
GGCTGGTCGCATAGTCGGTGGCCATGAAGAACGCGCCCAGCAGCAGGCCGCCGGAAAGCACCTGATACAGCGCCATTTCCGCGCCATCCTTGAGCAGATAGCAGACAAACACGGTGGCAATAAAGCTGACCGGAATGCGCCAGTCCACGATATTGCGCACGCACAGATACACACCGCCCAGCAGAATCGCCAGCTTGCAGGTTTCACCCAGCACGCCGCCGCAGTTGCCCAGCAGCAGATCCATCAGGTTCACACCGCCAACACCGGCCGTGCCGGAGAGCGTCACCAGCGGCGTGGCGGACGTCGTCGCATCCGTCATGAAGCGCGTCTGGGGATAATTGCTCATCAGCGCAGACCAGCTGACGAACAGGATGGCACGCGCAGTCAGCGCCGGATTCATGAAGTTGCTGCCGATGCCGCCAAACATCTGCTTCACCAGCACAATGGCGATGAAGCCGCCCAGCACAGCCAGCCACCACGGCGCATTGGCCGGCAGGTTGTAAGCCAGCAGCAGACCCGTCACCACGGCGCTCCAGTCGCCAACCGTGACCGGCTTTTTCGTCAGCTTTTCCCACACCAGCTCAGAGAGAACACACGATGCCACCGACAGACAGATCAGCAGCAGCGCATTCCAGCCAAAGAGCACCACACCTGCGATACCAGCAGGCAGCAGCGCCAGGCACACCTCCTGCATAATCCGCTGTGTGCTGCTGTTATCGCGCAGATGCGGAGAGGAGGTCATCACAAGATCCTTCTGCATGCGTCACGCCTCCTTCTTCGGCTGCTCAGCGGCAGCCTTCTGTGCAGCTTCCGCCGCGGCTTTTTTCGCGGCTTCCGCCTTTTTCTTCGTTGTAATCACCTTTTTGCCCTGGCGGCAGGACTGGGTGAGCAGCCGCTTGGCCGGGCAGACAAAGGTGCATGCACCGCATTCGATGCAGTTCATCACGCCATTTTTCTCCGCCTCGTCATAGCGGTCAGCACGCACGCAGCGATCCAGCAGCGTCGGCATGAGCTGCATCGGACAAGCGCGCACGCAGCGGCCACAGTTGATGCACGCAGCCTCCACGGGATCAACGGCTTCCTCGCCCAGCGCCAGAATGCCGGACGTGCCCTTGGTGACCGGAATATCCGTGCGGTTGATGGCCATGCCCATCATCGGACCACCGCTGATGAGCATCTTCACGCCACTCTGCAGGCCACCACAGGCTTCCAGCAGCACATCTGTCGGCGTACCCACGCGCACCAGGAAGTTGCCGGGGTTGTTGACCAGACCGCCCACCGTCGTCACGCGGCTGACCAGCGGACGGCCTTCGCGGATAGCCTGTTGGATGGCGTACACCGTACCCACATTGCAGACCACGCAGCCCACATCCAGCGGCAGACCGCCCGTGGGCACCTTGCGGCGCGTCAGGGCATACACCAGCTGCTTTTCACCGCCCTGCGGATAACGCACCGGCAGCGCGCGGATGATCACGCCCTCCACATTTTTCGCGGACACCTTCAGTGCTTCGATGGCATCGGGCTTGTTGTCTTCCACGCCAACCAGCGCTTCCTTCACGTCCAGCGCCAGCATCATCAGGTGGATGCCGTCAATGATTTCCGCCGCCTTTTCCAGCATCAGGCGATGATCCGCCGTCAGGTACGGCTCGCACTCCGCGCCGTTGATGACCAGCTTCTCAATGGTCTTCCCCTTCGGCGGCGTAATCTTGACCTGCGTGGGGAAGGTTGCGCCACCCATGCCCACAATACCGGCCTCGCGCACGATGGTTTGAAGCTCCTGCGCCGTCAGCGTTTCCGGATGCTCCGCCGGATGCAGCTCCACCCAGTTGTCCTGGAAGTCATTCTCAATCACCACGGCCATCGTCGATGCCCCGTTAGCCAGCTCCACCGGCTCAACCGCCGTCACCTTGCCGGAAACAGAGGAATGCACGGGGGCGGACACAAAGCCACCGGCCTCGCCGATCTTCTGTCCGGCCAGCACCAGATCACCTTTTTTCACAAGCGCCTTGCACGGTGCGCCAATGTGCTGTGAAAGAGGGATCACCACCTTAGCCGGGGCGGGCAGCTCGCGAATGGCATTGCCGCTGTTGACGGCCTTGCCGTTCGCACCCTCATGCGGATGCGTTCCGCCGGGAAACATGTGTTTGACAAACACGGAGAAAACCCCTTTCCAAAATCCTTTCGCGCCACCGCTTGCGCACAGCGCGGATATTCAGGCGCTTCCGCCCGAACAGGACACAATATCACAACATGAATTATATCATATTCCATGCCGTTTGGTACAGCGAAAAGTTAGCCAAATGTCAAACCACTGTTTTTATGCGATTTCGCCATTAGTTGTGGCTAACATCTTCTTCCGGCAGATTCCCGGCCACGCGCAGCATGTGTGCTGCGTGCGTCATGGCGCTGTCCTCGCTGCCGTCGGCTCCACCCAGCATTCGCGCCACTTCGGCAATGCGTTCTTCGTCGTTCAGTGCGTGGACGCTGGTGTTAGTGCGTTCCCCTTCCACGCGCTTTTCCACCAGAAACTGATGGGCGGCCATTGCAGCGATCTGCGGCAGATGCGTCACGCACAGCACCTGACGTTTTCTGGCGATCAAAGCCATCTTTTCCGCCACCACCTGCGCCATGCGGCCACTGATGCCCGTGTCAATTTCGTCAAAGACCATGGTTCCAACGCCGCCCTGCTCCGCTTCCAGACTCTTGATCGCCAGCATCAGTCGGGACAGTTCACCGCCGGATGCAATTTTCGACAGCGGCTTGAGCGGCTCACCGGGATTGGGGGAAATCATGAATTCGATCACGTCGTCCCCCACCGACTGGGGCATGAAAACCTTCCCCTCCGGTCGAAGAGCGAATGACACATGAAAAACCGTGTGTCCCATGCCCAAATCAGAAAGCTGCTGCATCATGTTTTTCTCAAACACATCCGCCAGCCCGTGGCGTGCCTCCGTCAGCTGACGTGCCAGCTGACGGTACTGCGCCAGCAGCCGCTTATGCTCCGCGCCCGTTTTGGCAACCTGCGCATCCAGGGACACATAGTTATCGTACTCTTCCTGAAATTTTTCCTGCTGTGCCAGCACCTCGGCCACCGTCTGGCCGTAGCGGCGCTCCATGCGGCGGATCAGATCCAGCCGGGCTTCCACCTGTTCTGCTCGAATCGGGTCGTACTCCCCTTTTTCCGAAAGTGCCGCCAACTCATAGGCGATTTCTTCCAGCTCATAATAGGCGGACTCGCAGCGCCGGGACAGGCTGTCAAACTCTTCGCCAAAGGGCGTGAGCGTTTTGAGTGCCGTACAGGCTTCCTTGACGCGCGTCAAAACTGCCTCGCTGTCGTCGCTGGCCGCGAGTGCCTGATGCGCCGTGCGGATGGCGGATGCAATCTTCTCCGAATGGCGGAATTTTTCCTTTTCCGCGCTGAGTGCTTCTTCCTCGCCCGGCTTGAGCTTCGCCTTTTCCAGCTCCTCCAACGAGCGCTTCAGCGTCTCCATGCGGTACTGCTTTTTTTCATTTTCCTTCACCAGCCGCGCATACTGGCGGTGGTTGGTGATGAAGGCCTGATAAGCCGCATCCACCCGGGAGAGCAGCGCCTGATAATCCGCGCCGCCAGCCGCATCCAGAAACAGCAGATGGTACTGCGGATTCATCAGGAACTGCGCTTCGTGCTGACCATGCACGTCCATCAACAGCGTCGCGACCTCGCGCAGCGCCGAAAGTGTCATCACCACGCCGCAGACGCGACAGAGATTGCGCCCGGAGCGCGTAATCTCCCGATAAAGCGTCACCGTGCCATCAAAATCCTCCAGCTCCTGCGAGGCCGCCCACTGCATCACCGCTGCACTGCCGGATGCATCAAAAACCGCTTCGACCCACGCCTTGTCAGTGCCTGTGCGAATCAGTTCCCGATCGGCACGACCGCCCAGCACCAGATTCACCGCGTCCACCACGATGGATTTGCCCGCGCCGGTTTCGCCCGTCATGACGTGCAGCCCGTCGCCGAATTCCAGCGACAGCTCCTCAATCAGCGCGATATTGCGCATGCGCATGGACAGGATCATGATGCTACCTCCTCTCTGCCCCGATAGCCCATCCGGCGTTTATTTCATCATTTCGCGGATGCGTCCAACCACTTCCGGCGTTTCCTCCGTGGAGCGAATGACCAGAAAGATGGTGTTATCCC
>CAZGKQ010000157.1:1535-4205 GCA_964526125.1 uncultured Faecalibacterium sp. | reverse complement strand
CATCGCACGGAGGTGGCCGGCTTCATGACCATCCTGCACGGCGACAATCGCTTCTACAACAATGTGTTTGTTCAGGCGCATCCGCTGGACGAGCCGGAGCAGCCCGGTGATCCGGCTGAACGCGAGCGCCGCGTGGGCACCTGGTGCTTCAATGATTATCCGACCCATGAGGAATGGCTGGCGCAGTTTGACCTGGATGTGAAGCGTCCGGACATGGGCAAGCTGGAACGGTATCATGAGGGACATCTGCCGGTATGGGCGCTGGACAATGCTTACTTTGCCGGTGCACTCCCCTGGCGAAAGGAAAACCACTGCATTTCCTGCTCCATGCGGCCAGACTTCTCGCTGGTGGAACGCGATGGAAAGTATTATCTCTCCACCAATTTCATCGAGGAACTGGGCGACTTCTCCTGCGCCATCGTCAACAGCGATACGCTGGGACGCGCCTTTGAGCCGGATCAGCGTTTTGAAGCGCCCGATGGTTCGACCATCACCTTTGATCGTGACTATTTCGGCAATCATCGCGGCTTGTCCACCATTCCCGGACCTTTCGCCTCGTTGGAAGCGCTTGAGCAGCCGCTGTTTTGATGTATAGTCTGCCCTTTTCAACAAGCCCTGTTACGGGGCTTGTTTTTTGTAAAACGACGTTTTTCGCTGTGCCTTGACAATTGTTGATGCATTGATTACAATAAAGGAAGATGAACCACAAGGAGCGAATCACACCATGAAACAGACTGTTTCCTCTTCCTTTCTCCCCGTCACGAGGGAGGAATGCCTTGCCCGTGGCTGGGACGTGCCGGATTTTGTCTATGTATGCGGCGATGCGTATGTGGATCACCCATCCTTCGGGCTGGCCATCATCAGCCGCATTCTGGAAAAGGCAGGTTATCGTGTCGCCATGCTTTGCCTTCCCCCGTGGCAGGATGCTTCGGCCTTCCAACAGTTTGGTCGGCCACGATTGGGTTTTCTCGTCTCAGCCGGTGTGATTGACAGCATGGTGAATCATTATACCGTCGCTAAAAAGCGCCGCCATGACGATGTTTATGCACCCGGCGGCAAGGGATTCATGCGCCCTGACCGCGCAACAATTGTCTACTGCAACCGCATCCGTCAGGCATATCGGGATGTCCCCATTCTGATTGGCGGCGTGGAAGCCAGCCTGCGCCGCTTTTCCCATTATGATTATTGGGATGACAAGGTTCGCCACAGCATTCTGGTGGATTCCGGCGCGACTCTGCTGATGTACGGCATGGGCGAAACGAGCATTTTGGAATGCGCCAATTGGGTTGCCGACGGCATGAATCCGGCGGAACTGCCCCGACTGCGCGGCGTGTGCTACATGAGCAAAACACCCGATCCCACCTGCCTGCAGCTGCCCAGCCATCAGCAGGTCTCCACAGACCGCCAGAAGTATGCTGAAGCCTTCATGATTCAGTACGATGAGCAGGATCCCATTCGCGGCAAACGGATGTGCCAGCAGCAGGACACGGATCGCTATCTGATACAGAATCAGCCGTGTTTGCCGTTGAGCCGTGAGGCACTGGATGCCGTCTATGATCTGCCCTATACGCGCACCTGGCATCCAATGTATCAGGCGGAGGGTGGCGTACCGGCACTTCAGGAGGTGGAATTCTCAATTGCCTCCACGCGCGGCTGCTTTGGCTCGTGCAGCTTCTGCGCCATCACCTTCCATCAGGGGCGCATTATCCAGAGCCGCAGCCCGGAGAGCATCCTCCGGGAAGGCAAGCTGCTGACGACGTTGCCCAATTTCAAGGGCTACATTCACGATGTCGGTGGCCCCACAGCTAATTTCCGCCAACCGGCCTGTGAAAATCAGCTGAAGGTGGGCGCATGCAAGCACCGGCAGTGCCTGTTTCCGCAGCCATGTAAAAATCTGCGCGTCGACCATGAGGAGTTTTTGTCCATTCTCAAGCAGCTCCGTGAGCTGCCGCGCGTCAAAAAGGTGTTTGTTCGCAGCGGTTTGCGGTATGATTACATCATGGCCGATAAAAATCCGACGCGCTTCCTTCGTGAGTTCTGCCGCTACAACGTGTCTGGTCAGCTGAAAGTGGCACCGGAACATGTATGCCCCTATGTGCTGGATCGCATGGGAAAGCCGCGCCGCGAACTGTATGATGCCTTTGTGGCGCGCTATCAGCAGGTCAACGAGCAGTTGGGACTGCGGCAGTACCTGATCCCCTACCTGATGAGCAGCCATCCCGGCAGCGATCTGAATGCCGCCATTGAACTGGCCTGTTATCTGCGCGACACCGGTTTTTATCCGGATCAGGTGCAGGACTTCTATCCGACGCCCGGCACGCTTTCTACCTGCATGTTCTATACCGGTCTGGATCCGCGAACGATGAAGCCGGTGTTTGTCGCGCGTTCCCCTGAAGAAAAGGCCATGCAGCGTGCCCTGATGCAATACCGGGATCCGCGAAATCAGCCGCTGGTGCGCAAGGCGCTGCGTCTCGCCGGTCGCGAAGATTTGATTGGGTTTGGCAAGAACTGCCTTGTTCCGCCGGAACGTGACCAACGATCAGATCGCCGTCCCCCGAAGCACGGTGAGAATCTTGCGCATGCGCGGAAACCCATCCGACATCCGGACAAGCAGCATTCTTCCCAGCCCAATGAGCATCGCCAGCGCCGCAAAGGCCGCTGAAGTCACCT
>CAZGKQ010000157.1:0-1435 GCA_964526125.1 uncultured Faecalibacterium sp. | reverse complement strand
ATTCAGTGAGCGTTTTTTCTCCGTTACAGCTGCCGCAGCAATGCTGTGGTGACGGCTTCCAGCTCCTCCAGCGGCAGCAGCACCACGGAACCAAAGGGCGCATTCAGCAGCACCTCCACCGCCCGGCGATAGCGCGTCAGCACGTTTAGCAGCGCGCCGGTGTCGCAGCTGATCCCGTTTTGATGCCAGGACAGCAGCAGCGATGACCAATCCAGAAATGCGTCCGTCAGCAGATGCAGCACAATCGTTTCCACGTCGCGAATTTCCGTAAATAAGGTGTCTGTCTGGCAGCTGTGGGCGATTTCTTCCGTCAGCATCGGCAGAAAGGCTTCCTGCCGCGCATCCAGATACATCAGCGCCAATGCACGGCCATTTGGCGAGGCCATCAGCGGCAGAATCATGGCCGTAAAGGCTTTATCCGCTGTTTTCATGGGCAGATAGGCCGTCAGCAGCAGATTCAGCCGTGCCATGTCAGCCGTTTCCTGCGCAAGCGCTTCCTGTGCCTGTGTCGCGGCTCGTTGCGCCTGCTGGCAGCCTAATTGCTGCACAATTTCCTCCTTGCTGGCAAAGTGGTGATAAATTCCGCCCTTGCTGACACCGGCCAACTGTACAATCTCCTGCATGCTGGCTGCTTCATAGCCCTTCTGGCAGAAAAGCTGCTCCGCCGCTCGAAGAATCTCCTGCTTTGTTTCATCGCCCTTGCGCATGAACCAAGCCTCCCGTTTTTCTTATTTCTTCAAGTATAAAACAACTTCCCTGATAAGTCAATAGAAAAAACCGACTGTCGGTCGAATTTTGACTGACAGAAAAACCTCGACAGGCGGTCAACCTTCGACAGGTGTCGGACTTTTTGCATCAAAAAGGCTTTACAACCCCGTCGCAATCTGTTATCATAGAGACCGAAGAAGTATACAGGAGTGAATACCATGAATTCAATTCTCCATCAGGATCTTTCTCTCTATGCCACGGCCGCCTTTGGGCTTGAAGGCATCGTTGGTGCAGAGCTGAAGCGCCTGAAAATGCGTGATGTTCGTGCGGAGCTGGGCGGCGCACGCTTTACCGGTTCGCTGACCGATGCGTTTTTGTGTAATCTCCGCCTGCGCAGTGCCGACCGTGTGCTGATGGTGCTGGCCGAAGGCGAATGCCTGACGTTTGAGAGCCTGTTTCAGCTCGTGAAGGGCATTGCATGGGAAACACTCATGCCCTTTGATGCAAAAATCAACGTGTCCGGCAAATGCGTTCGCAGCCAGCTGATGAGCGTCCGCGATTGTCAGGCGATCACCAAAAAGGCCATCATTGAACGGCTGAAGGCAGCTACAGGGCGCGCTGTTTTCCCGGAAGCGGGCGCGGTTTATCCCATTGACGTGGCCATTCACACCAATCAGGTGCGCATCACGCTGGACACCTCGGGCGAGGCGCTCAACCGCCGCGGCTA
>CAZGKQ010000156.1:0-4235 GCA_964526125.1 uncultured Faecalibacterium sp. | reverse complement strand
TGAACGATCAGCAGCAGATGATGATGGCCGTGGCGCTGCCGTCCAGCATTTCCGAGCTGGGGGACGATCCGCTGGGATTGTCCGCCTTCATGTCGGAAGGGCTGATGGTGATGATGGGCATTGATACGTCCCAGAGTACGCGACTGTCGGAGACGACCATCAACGACATGCCAGCCGTGCTGGTTAGCATGGACGGGCAGGGGTTTGACATCCTCTGGATTGGCGATTCAGGCGATTTGTACTTCTTCCTGTTCCCCAACGATGATGAGGCGTTTGTGCAACAGGCGCTGCATGTGGCGCAGTCGTTCCGTGTCTTCCACCTGAAGGAGGAAGCGCCCAGCCCGGCCAGCGATTTCACCTGGGAAACGCAGGAGGATGGCACGCTGGTGATTACCGACTATGTTGGCGAAAGCCAGCATGTGGTGGTGCCGGACATGATCGACGGCATTCCTGTGACGGCGCTGGCGGAAAAGGCTTTCTACGAAAAGCCTGTGACGACCGTGGTGGTGCCGGATGGCATTGGCAGCATTGGTGCGGCCTGTTTTTCGGGCTGCACAGAGCTGGTCAGTCTGCGACTGCCCGATCAGCTGGAAGTGATGGAGCGTGCGCTGATTGAAAGCTGCATGCGCCTGATGGATTTTTCACTGCCGCAGGGGCTGAAGAAGATTGAGCAGGGCGTGCTGTGGTTCAACAACTATCTGGAAAAACTGGTACTGCCGGAAAGTCTGGAAACGATTGAGCCATACAACTTCCTGAACATGGAGAGCCTGTGGCAGGTGGAGATTGCTCCGGCCAACAGCGCCTTCCGCCTCAATGAGGACGGTCTGCTGCTGACGGCGGATGGCACGCGGCTGCTGCACTGCATGGAGTATGTGGCGAACAGCAGCGACATCGTCATTCCTGACGGGGTGAAGGTGATTGACGACTTTGCGTTCCATTACAACTACACGGTGACGCGCGTGGAGCTGCCCGAAGGCGTGGAGCGCATCGGCATGATGGCCTTTGCCATGTGCCCCTATCTGGAGGAGCTGGTGATTCCGGCTTCCGTGACGCAGCTGGGCGTGAATGAGGAAGGCGTGCAATCTGTTTTCCTCAGCTTTGCCACGACAACCATCGTTACGCCGGAAGGCAGCGCGGCCTGGCAGTGGGCGCAGGAGAATGGCTACACAGTCAAGGCTCCGGCGGAAGCAGCAAACTGATAATCATGAATCAACCGGGAAACGCCTGAGTCACATCAGGCTTTCCTGTGTTTATAGAAAGATAAAGGAGTGTTACATACCGATGAAGGTTTTGATCGTCAACGCTGGTTCTTCCTCCCTGAAGTATCAGCTGGTGGACATGGACAACGAGGAACTGATTGCCAAGGGTCAGGTGGAGCGCATTAACATCGAAGGCTCTCATCTGAACCAGAAGAATGCCGATAAGAGCAAGGTCATCGACATTTATGAGCCGATTCCTGACCATGTGGTGGCTACGAAGCTGATGCTGCGTGCGCTGCTGGATCCGGAAAAGGGCGTGCTGAAGTCGGTAGACGAGATTGGCGCAGTGGGTCATCGTGTGCTGCACGGCGGCGAAGAATTCACCGAGAGCTGCATCATCACCGAGGAGGTCAAGGCTTGCATCCGCAAGTTCATTCCTCTGGGACCGCTGCACAACCCGGCCAACCTGATGGGCATCGAAGCCTGTGAGGAAGTCATGCCCAACACGCCCCAGGTCGCTGTGTTTGACACGGCTTTCCACCAGACCATGCCGCCCAAGGCGTTCATGTACGGTGTGCCGTATCATTATTATAAGGATATGGGCGTGCGTCGCTATGGCTTCCATGGCACGTCCCATCGCTATGTCAGCAAGCGTGTGTGCGAGTTCCTGGGTGTCAGCCCCGTTGGCAAGAAGATCATCGTCTGCCATCTGGGCAACGGCTCTTCCATGTCCGCTGTGGTGGACGGCAAGTGCGTGGATACCTCGATGGGTCTGACGCCGCTGGAAGGCGTGATCATGGGTACGCGCTCCGGCTCCTGCGACCCGGCTGTGGTGCAGTTCATCGCCGACAACGACCACAAGACGGTCGACGAAGTGCTGACGATGATGAACAAGGAATCCGGTCTGGCGGCCATCTCCGGCCTGAACTCCGACATGCGCGACATCGACAAGGCCGCTGACGAAGGCAACGAACGCGCCGAACTGGCACGCAGCATGCTGCACTACGGCGTGAAGAAGTACATCGGTTCCTACGCGGCTGCGATGGGCGGCGTGGACATCATTGCCTTCACCGCCGGCATCGGCGAAAACGGCCCCGAACTGCGCGAAGCCGTGATGAAGGACATGGAGTGGATGGGCGCGAAGATTGATCTGGAAAAGAACAAGGTTCGTGGTCAGGAAGCGGTCATTTCCACGCCGGATTCCAAGGTGACGGTCTGCGTGATTCCCACCAACGAGGAGATCATGATTGCTCGCGACACCAAGGCGCTGGTGGAAGGCGCGAACAAGTAAAACGGGAAACCCGGAGGGGAACTTTTTTGCAGGAAAACGCGCTTTTTTCGTGCAAAAGGTGTTGACAAATCCGGTTAACTCTTCTATAATATGAAATGGTCTAATTTGAGGTGGTGAGCGCTTGAAGCTGGATGTACTCCATGCCCTGCGTAATCCGGGAACGGGCTACGCTTTTTCCGTGGAGCAGACCATGGCTCCGCAGGATGTCGGGGGAGAAGAGATCGTGTTCGATCCCGTTTGTCTCTCCGGCCAACTGACGGCCAATGAAGATGGCAGCGTCGTTGTGGATGGCAGTCTGACGACAACCGCTCATGCCCATTGTGCCAAATGCATGGCTCCTGCGTCATGTCCCGTGACGGGGCAATTCCGGGAGGTCTTCATTCATGGAGGCGACCCGGAGGATGATGAGATCTTCGCTTATGAAGGCGCTAAGCTGGAATTTGAGAAGCTCACTCTGACGCATGTGCTGCTGAATCTGCCGATGCGCTTCCTCTGCAAGGAGGATTGCCGCGGCTTTGAGCAGTATGCGGAGGCGAATCAGACGAAGCATTGCCAGGACGATGCAAATATACAGCGTCCTTTTGCGGCATTGCAGCAGTTGCTGGCTGAAAAGTCCGACAACGAAAAGTCCGACAGCAAAGAATAATTCGGTCAGCAAATTGGCTGCCAATAACGAGGAGGTGTAACAATGGCTCTTCCGAAGGGAAAAATCTCTAAGGCTCGCAAGCACAGCCGTCGTGCGAACTGGAAGCTCACCCTGCCCGGCATCGTTGAGTGCCCCCAGTGCCATCAGATGAAGCTGGCTCACCGCGTGTGCAAGCACTGCGGTTTCTACAAGGGTGTTCAGGTCGTTGCAGTCAACGAGGATAAGAAGGCGTAATTGCTTTTTTGTGAACATCTGCGTGGTTTCATAATTCCATATTGCTCGCAACGTGATGAGGAGTACCCTGCATGTGCTGGCTCAGAGAGGGTGGTTCACCGGCTGAGAGGCCGCTCGCATAGCCGTCAGGGGAAGGTCGCTTCACAGAGTGTCTGGTGAAAGTGTGTCTGCTCTGGCAGAACATGATTAGCCCGATGCGGTTCGCACCCGTGACCGTGCGTGTGAGGCAGCGTCTGCGCTGCGAAGCAAGGTGGTACCACGGATTCAAACAGCTCCGTCCTTCGGGATAGGGGCTGTTTTGTTTTTGGGACATCTCTGCCCGATTCCCCGGGTGAGGCAACACAGGAGGTTTTGCGGATGGAATATGGACAGCAGGTGCTGGCGCGGCTGCTTCAGCCGGGAATGCTGTTGCTCGTGCTGGGTGCAGTATGTGTCTACGCATCGTCAAAAATCGCCGGAAAGTGGTTTGACGGCGACGAAAAGAAGGATATTATCATCAAGGTGATCGGGTGCGCGGTGGCGCTGCTGGGAACCATGATGGTGTTTATGTGATGAACAGGCAAAAAGGAGGCTATCCTCATGGAAATGGAAAAGACATTTAATCCACAGGCCGTGGAAAAGGAAATTTACAACGCATGGGAAACGTCCGGTGCGTTCGTGGCACATCGCGTGGAAGGTAAAAAGCCCTTCACCATCGTCATGCCGCCGCCCAACATCACCGGTCAGCTTCATATGGGTCATGCCATGGACTGCACCCTGCAAGATCTGGCTATCCGCTATCATCGCATGAAGGGCGATCCGACCCTGTGGCTGCCCGGCACGGATCACGCGGCCATCGCCACCGAGGTCAAGATTGTGGACGCGA
>CAZGKQ010000155.1:0-4240 GCA_964526125.1 uncultured Faecalibacterium sp. | reverse complement strand
GTCAGCGCCGGGGCAACCACGATGGAGTCGCCCGTGTGCACGCCAACGGGGTCAATGTTTTCCATCGAGCAGACGGCAATCACATTGCCCAGCTTGTCGCGCATCACTTCGAACTCGATTTCCTTCCAGCCGGAGATGCATTTTTCCACCAGAATCTGCGTGATGGGCGAAAGGCGCAGGCCGTTTTCGGCGGTCTCGGTCAGCTCCTCCACATTCGCGCAGATGCCGCCGCCCGAACCGCCCAGCGTGTACGCCGGACGCACAATCACGGGATAACCGATCTTGTCGGCAAAGGCCAGGGCATCCTCCACCGTTTCCACCACCTCGGAGGGAATCACGGGCTGATGGATGGAGAGCATGGTGTCCTTAAACTGCTGGCGGTCTTCGGCCTTCTCAATCGTTTCGCACTTGGCACCCAGCAGCTTCACGCCGTGCTGTTCCAGAAAGCCCTCCTTGGCCAGCTGCATGGAGAGGGTCAGGCCGTTCTGGCCGCCCAGGGTGGACAGCAGGGAGTCCGGCTTTTCCTTCAGGATGATGCGGCGCAGGGTTTCCAGCGTCAGCGGCTCAATGTAGATATGGTCGGCCGAGGCGTGGTCGGTCATGATGGTGGCAGGGTTCGGGTTGACCAGCACCACTTCCAGCCCGGCAGCCTTCAGCGCCCGGCACGCCTGCGATCCGGCATAGTCAAACTCGGCGGCTTGACCAATCACAATCGGGCCGGAGCCGATAATCATTACCTTGTGCAGTTCAGGATTCAGCGGCATTCCTTATTTCCTCCCATCATCGCAATAAAACGGTCGAACAGGAACCGGGTATCCAGCGGCCCACCGCACGCTTCCGGATGGAACTGGACGGAGAAAGCCGGCATATCCGTATAATCCACGCCCTCGCAGGTGCCGTCATTGCCGTTGACAAAGCGCAGCGACGCATTGCCCGGCAGCGTATCGCAGTCCACCGCGTAGCCGTGATTCTGGCTCGTCATGTAGGACAGGCCGGTTTTGACGTCCTTCGCCGGTTGATTCGCGCCACGATGACCGTACTTGAGCTTGACCGTCTTTGCGCCCTGGCTCAGCGCCAGCAGCTGATGTCCCAGGCAGATGCCGAATGTCGGAATGCGATGGCGCATCAGCTCGCGGAGGTTGGCAATGACGGCGGTGTTATCCGCCGGATCGCCGGGGCCATTGGAGAGCATCAGGCCATCCGGGGACAGCGCCAGAATTTCCTGCGCCGTGGCCGTGGCCGGAACCACCGTCACCGCGCAGCCGCGCTTTTCCAGCTCGCGCTGAATATTCGCTTTCGCGCCAAAGTCCCACAGCACCACATGATGCAGCCCGTTCTTCTTCGGCTCCTGCACGCCCTCGCAGGTCACGTCCTGAATGGAGGGGTGGAAGGGCAGCGCCTTGAGCTGCGCGCAGATTTCCTCCGGATTTTCCGGCTTCTCCGTCAGCAGCGCCGCATTCATGACACCGGCATTGCGAATGGTTCGGGTCAGCGCGCGCGTGTCCACGCCCGTCAGGCAGGGAATGCCCTCCCTGACCAGATAATCATTCAGGCAGCCCTGATTGCGGAAGTTATTCGGCGCATCGCACAGTTCGCGCACCACATAGGCCGACAGGCGCGGACGCGGCGACTCAAAGTCCTCGGGAATCAGGCCATAGTTACCAATGGTGGGAAAGGTCTGGATGACAATCTCGCCCTCATAGGAAGGATCAGTCAAGGTTTCAAGATAGCCCGTCATGGCCGTGGTGAACACCAGCTCCGCCATCACCGGTTTGGCTGCGCCCATCAGCGTTCCTTCGTACAGCTGACCATTGGCCAGCAGCAGATAGCCCTTCATGCACATTTCCTCCGTTTGTCGTTATTCCAGCAGGGGGTACGCGCGTCACACAACCGGCTTGTCCGCCATCACGGCGACCATGACCGCCTTCTGCGCATGCAGGCGGTTTTCCGCCTCGTCAAAGATTTCATCCGCGTGGCTTTCAAACACATCCGCCGTAATTTCCTCGCCGCGATGCGCCGGCAGGCAATGCTGCACCATGCAGCCCTCGTGCGCCACGGCCAGCAGCTCCGCGTTCACCTGATAGCCGCGGAAGGCCTTTTCGCGAATCGCCTTTTCTTCCTCCTGCCCCATGGATGCCCACACGTCGGTGAAAATCACATCTGCGTCCTTCGCGGCTTCCAGCGGCTGCTCCGTCATCAGGAACTGCCCCGGATATTCCCTGGTGAAGGCCAGAATCGTTTCATCCGGCTGATACGCCTTCGGGCAGGCAATCGCCACATGCGCTCCCATCTTCAGGAAGCCGACAATCAGCGAATTCGCCATGTTATTGCCATCGCCGATATAGCACATGTTCAGGCCTTCGATTTTGCCCTTATGTTCGCGCACGGTCTGCAAATCCGCCAGAACCTGGCAGGGATGGCAGAAATCCGTCAGGCCATTGATAATCGGGATGCTGCCCACGTTTGCCAGCGTCTCCACTTCCTCCTGCGCGAAGGTGCGAATCATGATGCCATCCAGGTAGCGGCTCAGCACACGCGCCGTATCTTCCACCGGCTCGCCGCGCCCGATTTGCAGATCCCGGCTGGACAGGAACAGTGCATGGCCACCCAGCTGATACATACCCGTTTCAAAGCTGACACGGGTACGCGTCGAGG
Organism: uncultured Faecalibacterium sp.; assembly: GCA_964526125.1. GTDB lineage: Bacteria > Bacillota > Clostridia > Christensenellales > Aristaeellaceae > UBA11524. Next base: position 1,585 of record CAZGKQ010000155.1, on the reverse strand, counting down.
ACTTTTCGAAAATCATGCCCAGCGTTTTTCCCTTCAGGATGGGATGGGCAATCCCGGCCTTATTTTCCGCCTTCAGGCGATCGGCCAGATCCAGCAGGTTTGTGATTTCTTCCTTCGACAGATCCAGGAGCTTCAGGAGATGTTTCATTCGGCGTCCCTCCAAGTCAAAAATCGCGTTCATAGGGGGTAATGTTGTATTTTTATTCGGATTCTTTGCAGATTTTATGCATCCGATGAAGGGGATGCATTTGGGGGAATTCCGAACGATATGTAGGAATTCAGGCTGCAAAGTTTCCATATTTAGGTGAACATTGGCACACAAAAATCGGCGCCTTGCACACCTCGGGATATTATAGCATAGAATCGAGGTGAGGGCAAGGGATGAAGTTGAAGGAAAGCGTATAAATTTTGAATGGTGGGCGCAAAAAACGCCGAAAAGTGCAAACAGGAGAAAAACAGAGGAAGAAGGCGAAATAAAGAAGCCCCCTGAATTTCCAGCGTAAATGCAACACCTCCATATTGATTGACCACATCCATTTGAAAACCCCTCCGCCTTCATGCTTCCGTTTAGAAGTTAAAGGCAGAGGGGCAACTGTTTTGTTTTTAAGATCGCGGCATGTCGATTCGGCAAAGTCTCCCCTGCCCAGACGTCTCTGTTATGCCCGATTGTACTCCTGCATCGCATGCTCAATGCCGTGCTCAATCCAGTCCGCCACGCAGTCTGCGGCGCGCTCAAAAGCGGCCTGCATGGCCTGCTGCTCCTCGCGAATGGTGTATTTGCTCAGCACCCAGTCCGCCAGATCCCAGCCTTCGGGCTTTGCGCCGACGCCGACGCGCACGCGGGGGAAATTCTGTCCCGGCACATGCGCCAGGATGGATCGCATGCCATTATGCGTACCGGCGCTGCCGGATTTACGCACGCGCAGGCGGCTCGCCGGAAGGTCGATGTCGTCGTAGATGACGAGCAGGTTTTCCAGCGGAACTTTATACCAGCTCAGCAATTCCGCCACGCATTCGCCCGATGCGTTCATGTAGGTCTGCGGTGCGCAGAGGACGATGCGTTTGCCGCTGACGGTGGTTTCGGTCAGGAGGCCTTTGCACTTACTGCGCGTGAGGGTGATGCCCCACTTGCGGCAGAGGGCTTCCAGCGTGTCGAAACCGGCGTTATGGCGCGTGTGGGCGTATTGGGTGCCGGGGTTGCCCAAACCCACCACAAGGAGTGTTTCTTTTTCCATTTTGGTGCTTGTTCCTTTTTGCTTTTCTTGAATTTGTTGTTTGGAGTTGTTGACAACTCCATAATTGGCTTTTCCGGAGTTCTGGGGGCTTTCCGGTCGCCCCCAGCCCCCTTCGGCAGTCGCCTCCCATGAAACAATGTTTTTTTCGGGGGGAGAGCCTCCCATGAAACAATGTTTTTTCGGGGAAGAGCCTCCCATGAGGCAGAATTCTTTCCGTAGGGAAAATGCTGTTTTGGAGTTGTTGACAACTTCATCATTGAGCTTTTCCGCAGCTTCTGGGGGCTTTCCGGTCGCCCCCCAGACCCCTTCGGGGCTTATTTCTTCAAGCGTGCAACTTCGGCTTCGGCCAT
>CAZGKQ010000154.1:0-4255 GCA_964526125.1 uncultured Faecalibacterium sp. | reverse complement strand
CTTCTCTTTAGCAGGGTGAAGCCATCCATATGATAATTAGGTAAAAACTCCTCCACGCACACATTTTTCTCCCCCAACCTTACAATTATGTCACTTTCGCAGGGCAAAATGTCACCTGTTTCGATGGCGGCACGGCGTCGGGTGTGTTATCATAGGGGTGTCAAATCAATGAAAGTTGCAAGGAGGAATGATTTATGGCACTGCTGGAGGCAAAAAATCTCCGCAAAATTTACACGACGCGCTTTGGCGGCAATCAGGTGCAGGCTCTGTCTGACATTTCATTCACGGTCAATCAGGGCGAATATGTCGCCATCATGGGCGAATCCGGTTCCGGCAAAACAACGCTGCTGAATATTCTGGCTGCGCTGGATAAGGCCACCAGCGGCACCGTGCTGCTGGACGGACAGGATCTGAGTGTCATTCCCGAACGGAAGCTGGCTGATTTCCGCCGCGACCATCTGGGTTTTGTCTTTCAGGACTTCAATCTGTTGGATACGTTTTCCCTGCGCGACAACATTTATCTGCCACTGGTGCTTCAGGGAATGAATTATCGCGAAATGGAGGCGAATCTGCTTCCTCTGGCACAGCAGCTTGGCATCGTCAACCTGCTGGATAAGTACCCTTACGAAGTTTCCGGCGGACAAAAACAGCGCGCTGCGGTCTGCCGGGCGCTGATTACACATCCGAAGCTGGTGTTGGCGGATGAACCAACTGGCGCGCTGGATTCCCGGGCGACGGATGCGCTGCTGGATGTCTTCCAGCAAATCAACCAGAACGGCCAGACGCTGCTGATGGTGACGCACTCCCTGAAGGCTGCTAGCCGTGCCGGACGCATACTGTTCATCCGCGACGGGCAGGTTTATCATCAAATTTACCGTGGCACGCTGAGCAATGAAGAATTTTATGAGAAAATCAGCAATGCGCTGACCATTCTGACGCGCAAACGCGCCGCAGGCGGTGATGACGAATGAAAAAGCTGTTCTTTTATCCCCGGCTGGCCGCGCAGGGACTCCGCAAAAATGCGGAAATGTCGCTGCCCTACCTGCTTATGGGCATGCTGATGGTGGGCGTGTCCTACATCATGAATTACCTCACGCGCGGCAACGTACTGAGTGCGCTGTCGATGGGCGATACCACCCTGCTCGTGCTGACAATGGGCAAAATTGTGGTGGCCTTCTTCTCCGCGCTTTTCCTTTACTATTGCAATTCCTTCCTGATTCGGCGGAGGATGAAAGAATTCGGCCTGTACAGCATTCTGGGCATGGGCAAACGAAACATCGCCCGTATCATGCTTTGGGAGACGCTGCTGACTGCATTGCTGGTGCTTTCCGGCGGACTGCTGCTGGGGCTTGGTCTTTCCCGATTGATGGAGATGGCGCTGCTCAATCTGGTGCATGCAGATTATACGCCGCCGCTTGAACTGTTCTACCGGCCGGGTGTTATCTGGGTACTGATGCTTTTCGGCCTGATTTACCTGCTGATTCTGGTAACGAACCTCCTCCGCATGCGCCTGACGAATCCCGTTGCGCTGCTAAAAAGCGAAAACACCGGCGAAAAACCGCCCCGAGCCAATTGGGTGATCGGTCTGGCCGGTCTGCTGATTCTGCTTGCCGCCTATGCGCTGGCGCTGTACAGCAACTCGCCATATCTGGCGCTGATTTACTTTTTCGTGGCTGTGCTGATGGTCATTCTGGCGACATACCTGCTGTTCATTTCCGGTTCAGTGGTTCTTTGCCGGATTTTGAAGGGGCACAAGCGCTATTATTACAAAACGCGCCATTTCATCAGCGTTTCTTCGATGGCGTACCGCATGAAGCGCAACGGCGCAGGCATGGCGACCATCTGCATTCTCTGCACGATGGTGCTGGTCATTCTCGTTTCTACCGTCTGCCTTTATGGCGGCACAAGCAGCATGGTCAGTGCCACCTGTCCGCAGGACGTGAACGTCACCATTTCCCTTGATGCTCAGGAGAATACACTTGCCAAATTGCCCATCATGCGCGAGGCCGTGCTGGACAGCCTCCGCCAACTCGGCTACGAACCGCAGTATATCACCGGCTACCGCTCCCTGACGGATACCGGCAAAGTTTCCGGCGGCAATTATGACATCATTTCTCAAAGTGACCCTCTGACTACGCAGGTCATGGAACTGGCGGTTTATCCACTCTCCCTCTACGAGGAATTCACCGGCGAAACCGTCACCCTCGGCGAGCAGGAGCTGCTCTGCTATCCCTTCAAAACAGACATCTGCCCCGATTCCCTTTCCTTTTACGGTGGAGTACCCTATCAGTTCCGCCGCATCACTACCACGCTGCCCGACACACTGCTGAGCGATGACTACAACAGCAGCTGGCCGTGTCTGATTCTCTTCGTGGCAGACTGGGACGCTTTCCGCGCCGACATGATAATTCGTGCCGACAATGAAGAAGCCTTCATCTACGACCGCCTTTCCCTGCATTTTGATGTGGACGATGTTCTTTTGGAGAACTCCTCTCTCTCCCGTACCATCCGCTCCGCCATCATCGACGCTCGCAACCAGCTGGGATACGATGGCCGCTTCTCCTATGGTGTCAACTGCCGCAGTGAATACCTGACCGAGCTGTATTCCCTTTTCGGCGGACTGTTCTTCCTGGGCATCATTCTGGGACCGCTGTTTTCGCTCTCCGCCATGCTCATCATGTACTACAAGCAGCTCTGCGAGGGGTACGAAGACGCATCGCGTTTCGCCGTCATGCGCAAGGTCGGCCTTTCCGAGCATGACATTCGCCAAAGCATCCATTCGCAGGTATTGACTGTGTTCTTCGCACCGCTGGCACTGGCCGGTCTGCACCTGATCTTCGCCATGCCGATGGTACGCCTGATTCTGGGTGCCTTCGGTCTGCATAACGATTCCCTCTTCTTCGGTGTCGCTCTCCTCAGCTTTCTGGTGTTCAGCGTGGTTTATACGCTGGTGTATGGCATCACGGCCAGAAGATATTATCGGATTGTGCGGTAAAGCAAAAAAATCATCCCCCGGCAGTGTGCTTGCCAGCGGCGGCCAGGGGATGAGTTTGTCCGGAAATATTTTTCATTGTTGGTTCAGAAAAAAGCCATTGGGAGGCGTGAATCACTTCAATCTGTAATAGCAGATATTCTTTCCAGTGTCTTCTCTTAAGGTACGGGAATAAATCAACAAACGAATTCCGCCAATTGCTCTCCCGTTCCCACCCCGTAAACCTGCTTTTGAAAAAAAGGAGCTGTTGCAGAAACGCTCATCTGCAACAGCTCTCTCCCACCGTCAGGATTCCTTTTTCAGCACTCGTGCAATCACGCGCAGCAGCGCAGAAATCTCCACCGGCTTGGCAATATAATCATCCATCCCGGCTGCAAACGCCGCCTGCCGATCTTCCTCAAAGGCATTCGCCGTCATCGCCGCAATGGGGGTTTTGGCGCGTGCATCCGGCAGCGCACGAATCGCCTGTGCCGCCTGATACCCGTTCATCCGCGGCATCTGAATGTCCATCAAAATTAGATCATAATGCCCCACCGGCGCATTGCGCAGCATGGTCAGCGCCATTTCGCCATCCGTAGCATGTTCCACGAGCATGTGCGCATCTTCAAGAACCGTGGTGGTAATTTCCGCGTTCAGCGCATTGTCCTCCGCCAGCAGAATCCGCCGCCCATCCAGCGAAATATCCTCAACCGACTCGTTGGTCTCTTCTACCATGTCTTCGGAAGCCGTCAGGCGCAACGTTAGCCGGACGGTGAAGCACGTTCCCTGATCGGGATGGCTGTCCACCGCAACCGTACCGCCCATCAGTTCCACAAAGGACTGAACGATTTTCAGCCCCAGTCCCGTGCCGGAAATGCCGCTTTCAGACGATGTGCGTTCCCGTGAGAAAGCTTCAAACAGGTGCGGAATATACGCCTGTCCGATACCAATGCCGTTGTCGGCGATTTTCAGCTCAAAGCATGCATAATCAGGCGCATCGGCGGCCTCCTCGGCAATAGAAAAGTCAATATGACCGCCCTCCGGCGTATATTTCACGGCATTGGTGAGCAGATTCATCATGATTTCCCGAAGCTTCATCGCGTCGCAAAACACATTCGGGTGCTGAATGGCAAAATGGCGGCCGACGGTCAGGTTCTTCCGTGTAATTTCCTGATCCATCAGCAGATCCACCGTGTCGTTCAGGCGGAAGAGATTCCACGGCGCTTCATGCAGCGTTTCCTTGCCGCTTTCGATTCGGGAAAGTTCCAGCACATTGCCGATCAG
>CAZGKQ010000153.1:0-4294 GCA_964526125.1 uncultured Faecalibacterium sp. | reverse complement strand
ATGTGCGGCGAAAATCAGGACTTCGACGACATGGACGGCATTGCCATGAAGGATCTGAAGTAATTTTTCCCCCGAAAATTTACGGGACGCAGCGCTTTCGCTGCATGCTTGAAAGGAGCGGCTTTTTCACATGAACAACATGTTCTCTCTGGAGGGCAAGATTGCCCTCGTCACTGGTGCATCCTACGGCATCGGCTTTGCCATCGCCTGCGCCATGAGCGACGCCGGTGCGACCATCGTTTTCAACGACATCAAGCAGGCGCTGGTGGATAAGGGACTGGCGGCCTATGCCGAGAAGGGCATTCAGGCGCGCGGCTACGTCTGCGACGTGACGGACGAAGCGGCTGTCAACAACCTCGTCAAGACCATTGAGGAGGAAGTGGGCGTGATTGACATTCTGGTCAACAACGCCGGTATCATCAAGCGCATCCCCATGTGCGACATGACGGCGGAACAGTTCCGTCAGGTCATCGACGTGGATTTGAACGCGCCGTTCATCGTCTCCAAGGCCGTCATTCCGTCCATGATTAAGAAGGGACACGGCAAGATTATCAACATCTGCTCCATGATGAGCGAGCTGGGTCGCGAAACGGTGTCCGCCTACGCGGCAGCCAAGGGCGGATTGAAGATGCTCACGCGCAACATCTGCTCGGAATATGGCAAGTACAACATTCAGTGCAACGGCATTGGACCGGGCTACATCGCCACGCCGCAGACTGCGCCGCTGCGCGAAAAGCAGCCCGACGGTTCCCGTCACCCCTTCGACAGCTTCATTCTGGCCAAGACACCGGCGGAACGCTGGGGCGATCCGGAAGATCTCGGCGGCCCTGCCGTCTTCCTGGCCTCTGACGCGTCCAACTTCGTCAATGGCCATGTGCTGTATGTCGATGGCGGCATTCTGGCCTACATCGGCAAGCAGCCCTGATTGTGCCAGCACCTTTTTTCCCCGGAAAAACAGGGCGAAAAAGGCACCGCTTCAGGAAAAATGGAAAGAAAGCGGTGGAAAACGCGCTTTTTCTGCAAATAACTCTTGCGTTCCGGGAAAAACTGTGGTAAACTGGTGGAGTTGATTTTCCCCCAAGGAGGTTTTTTAGCAATGAATGCATTTGGTGTGATCCTGACGATCATCATCATTCTGGCCGCGCTGTTCATGATTTTCACGGTGCTGATGCAGAGCAGCAATGTCAAGGGTCTGGGTGCGATCGCCGGCACGTTCGACAGCTATTTTGACAGGAACAAGGCCAAGAGCGCGGAAGCGAAGCTGGCACTGGGCACCAAGATTGCTGCGGCGGTCTTTGTGGTCTGCTCGCTGCTGATGCTGCTGGTGAAGTAATCAGACAGCCGTCAGAATCGACGACGAAAGGCAAACAAACAGGGTTGCGGTTAAAAATGCCACAGCCCTTTTTGTCGTATGACAGGGTTCAATCCGGATTTCAATCCGGATTGACAGCGCGAATCCTCTCCCGGCGTGGAAACCTTCTTCCACGCAAAGTGAGCGGCAATTCGCGCTTTTTTATATCCTCCTTCGACGGCGAGAACCGCCCCGATGCGCTATGCTGTTCCTCTGAATGCTTCCCAAGGGGGATTCTCACAGAGAGAAACCTTTCCCAAGGGCAAGGAGGAAATCTTCATGGCGGAAATGCTGACACAGGAAAAAATGGCGGCGGAATACTGGCAGTCCGCAAACCCGACCAATGCGTGGTTCACCATCCGTCACCGCGTCGGCCAGACGCTGCTCCGGGCGCTTCCGGGCTTTCTGCTGCCGTTTGCGGAGGTGGGCGGTGCGCAGACAGGCGTGTGGGCGGCCTATGGCATGGCACTGGCCTGCATGGGCGAGGTGGCTTATCCGGCGGCGCTGGGCGTGGCGGCGGCGTTTTTGATGCGGCTGGTCTGGGGACTGAGCGTGCGCTGGGAGCTGTTGCTGGGCGCGGCGCTGATGCTGCTGGCCCCTCATGGCTTCCGCTGGCGAGCGGAAAAGCAGCACGCCGGGGTGCGGCTGCTGGTGGCGACGGGGCTGGCGCTGCTGCCCGGCGCGGTGATGGCGGTGGTCGCCGCCTCGGCGGAACGGCTGCTTCAGGGTCTGGCGGCGCTGATGATCGGGACGCTGTCCGCGCCGGTGATGCTCCGCGCCCTGCGTGCCGTCGCCGGTGGACGGGCTTTCGAGACGATGGAAAGCCGCCTGTCGGTGGGCTATTTGCTGCTGCTGCTGCTTTGCGGCGCGTCGCGGATGATGCTGCCGGGCATCAATCTGGGCGTGCTGGGCGCGTCGGTGGCTTCGCTGTGCGCGGCGCTATTCCTGGGCGTGTCCCCGGCGTGCGTGATGGGCATGATGAGCGGCGTGGTGCTGGTGTTGCAGGGACTGCCGCTGGGGGTGGCGGTGGCGCTGTCGCTGGGCGGCTTTCTGGGCGGCATGGGTCAGGCGCTAGGGCGGCGCGGTGTTTCCTGCGCGCTGTTTGCGCTGGGTGCTGGGGCGCTGCTGCTGCTGTGCCACGCGCAGGGATTGGGAGCGCTGGGCGCAGTGGTCGCTTCCGGCGCGGCGATGGCGCTGCTGCCCCGAAACATGCTGGAAGTCGTGAAGCAGCAGACGCGGCGCTTCTGTCCGCAGCAGACGGTCTCCGGCGATGCCTACGCCGCCTATGCGCTGCGGCAGTGGGAAAAAACGGTGGAAGATATGGCACAGGCTGTGCCGTCGCCCACGGGGCTGGGAGAAAATCGCGACGGCGCGTGGTGGCAGGAGCATCTTTGCGCCTCGTGTCCGGAACTGGCTGCGTGTGGCTGCATGAACACGGAGCTGGGCGTGAAGAAGGCGGAAGGGGTGTGGCGCTGGCGCGATGCGTCCGACGGCGTGTGGGAACAGCGGAAGGAGGAGCTGCGCGGCCTTGGCTGTGCGCGGCTGTACCTGCTGATGGAAAGCATGGATCTTCTCCGCGCCGAGGCTGCCGAGAAGCAGCGCCAGCTCCGCCGTGCCTGCCAGCAGCGCGACATGCTGGTGACGCACCTGACGGCGCTGTCCGGCAGCGCGCGGCGCTATGCGGCGCTGTCGATGGGGGAAAGCTGGTGGGACGCGCAGTACGCCAACCGGCTGCGTCGTGCCGTGGCGGAGGAGGAGCTTCCGGCGCGGCTGTCCTTCGTCCGCCAGAGCGACGGCCATGTACAGGTGGCCTACGAGCTGCACGGCGCGGAAAGTGCGGCGGAACAGGCTTCGACCCTCTGCGCCATGACGAGCCGCTGCCTTGAACGCCCCATGACCATCGCCGAGGTGGAAAAAGGGGCGGTGCGCCTGTGGGAAATGCCGCTGCTGATGGTGGAAATCGGGACGGCGGATGCCTGCATGCCCGGCGGCACGGTCAGCGGCGACACCTGTTATCTGGGGCAGCTACAGGACGGGCGGTTTCTGGCGGCGCTGTCCGACGGGATGGGACATGGCGATGAGGCTGCGGTGGAATCGCGCCAGACGGTGGAGCTGCTGCATCTGTGCCTGAATGCCGGATATGACCGGGCCCAGGCGCTCACCGCCGTCAATGGCATGATGCTGCTGGCCGGTCGGGGAGAGCGGTTCTCGACGGTGGACATGCTGCTGCTGGACTTGTGGACAGGACAGGCGACGCTGAATAAGCTGGGTGCGGCAGGGAGTTATCTGATGCATCAGGAGAAGCTGACGCGGCTGAGTGGCGACGCACTGCCGCTGGGGATTCTGGAGGATGTGGAGAGTGGGGAGAATCGGCTGCGGTTGCAGGAAGGGGATACGCTGGTGATGATGAGTGATGGGATTGAGGATGCGTTTGGGAGTCGGATGGAGCTGGAGGAAGCGCTGGAAACGGCCTTGACGGGCGAGAGCGCTCAGGCGGCGGCGGAAGCGCTGCGTTTATTTGCGATGCAGGCGCAAAACGATGCACAGCACGATGACCAGACGGTCATTGTCCTGCGAATCATCCGGGCAAAGCCTGAAATGACGATTCACCCAATACGTCGCTGAAGGGGAAGAAAAAGGGAAAAAAGCAACACGCGGAAGAAGTAAGGAAAAGTCGCCAACTCAATCGCGGAACGGGTGTCGAGAGGGGCGAAGCCCCTTCGTGGGTCAAGGGCAAAGCCCTTGTGGGTCTGGGCAAAGCCCAGCGCAACAAAAAAATATAATAAAAAAAGAACAAAACCAGCTCCGCCAAAAACAGAAAAACCAATCAAGTGCCGCGCTCGCAGAGCCGCGCACGACTCGCCCCAACGCGCCGCAATCGCGTCGCCACTTTCGCCCTCACGGGTTCCCCCAACCAGCTCGCGCTCGCAGAGCCGCGGCGCC
>CAZGKQ010000152.1:3074-4323 GCA_964526125.1 uncultured Faecalibacterium sp. | reverse complement strand
CATCACTATATAAGACGTATGAAAAGGCCATTTCGTTTCATGTCTCGCAAAAAAAATTCCTTTTCCCCGGAAATTTTTCAGGGAAAAGGAGTTGGGACGCAATGAATTTTGGACGTGTCCATTATCTTTTGTGCCGCAAAAGTCTTTTTAGCGCCCCTTTTTCAAGCTGCCTCCGAACGGTTGCCATGACCAGAAAGCCGATCCCGATCAGCAACGCCAAAGCGCCATATTGCAGCAGGGAAAGCGACGAAAAGAAAAACAGCCGCTTCAAAAAACACACCATCAACACAAAAATCGTCGTCATGGCCACACACACCGCCATCCGCAGCGGTGTAAAAGGCCAGCACGTCCATGCCAGCGTCAACAATCCCATCGCCCCGGCCGAAATCGCTGCAATCGTCTTACAAATCTCCATCGACCACCCAAGCGGCTGCCCCAGCATCGCCAGCAGCGAGCACACGCACACCGCCGCCGCACCCGGAATCGCACGCATCAGCACCGTTCTAAGAAAATCCCCCTGAATGCGCTCCCGATTCGGTTCCAGCGTCAGCAAAAAGGCCGGAAACCCAATCGTCAGCGTCGAAATCAGCGTCAGCTGAATCGGCTGAAAGGGATATTCCAGCGGCAAAACCAGCGTCAGCAACGCCAGCGCGAAGGAATACAGCGTCTTGACCAGAAACAGCGAGGCCGCACGGGTGATATTGCCCACCACGCGCCGTCCTTCGGCTACAATCAGTGGCATGCTGGCAAAGTCGGAGTTAAGCAGCGTCAACTGCGCCGCCCTGCGCGTCGCATCCGACCCACCGGCCATAGCAATGGAGCAGTCAGCGGCCTTCAGCGCCGGAATATCGTTCACGCCGTCGCCGGTCATGGCGACATGATGGCCGTTTTGCTTCAGCGCCTCCACCAGTTCCTTTTTGCGCGACGGTGTCACGCGCCCGAACACGGCGTAACATTCCGCCGCTTCCGCCAGTTCATCTTCCGCCAGAGTGGAGGCATCCACCGCTTCGCCCGTCAGCCCGACCGTAGCCGCAATGGCCGCCACCGTCCGTTCATCATCACCGCTGATGACCTTCAGCGTCACGCCCTGTTCGCGGAAATAATCCAGTGCCTCCCGAGCAGACGGGCGAATTTCGTCGCTGAGCAGACACAGCCCCAGCGGACGCGCATCCGGCGGCGTTTCCGTTTCGGTCACGCAACCCTGCGCCTGTGCCAGCACCAGCACGCGCAAGCCTTTTTCGCTGCATTC
>CAZGKQ010000152.1:0-2974 GCA_964526125.1 uncultured Faecalibacterium sp. | reverse complement strand
GTCAGCGTGCCCGTCTTGTCCAGGCACAGCACATCCGCCCGGGAAAGCGTCTCGATGCCGTACAGCTCCTGCACCAGCGTCTGGTGCCGCCCCAGCTTGACCACGCCGACCGTCAGCGCCACGCTGATGAGCAGCATCAGCCCCTCCGGAATCATGCCAATCATCGCCGCCACCGAGGTCGGAACGGCCTCGGCCAGCGACTGCCCCTGAAGGAAAAACTGCTTGCAGAACAGCAGCAGCCCCAGCGGCAGCAGCACCGCGCTGACAAAGCGAATCAGCCGGTTGACCTCCATCATCAGCATGGATTTTGGGCGGCGGATTTCCCGTGCGGAGGCCGTCAGCCGCGCCGCGTAGCTGTCGTCGCCCACATTCACCAGCTGTGCCGTGAATTTTCCTTCCACAATATAGCTGCCGGAAAGCAGAAAGTCCTGCGGATGCTTGCGCTCCGGGGTGCTTTCGCCGGTGAGCATCGCCTCGTTGGCCGCGCCCACGCCGCTGATCACCAGCGCATCCGCCATCACCTGATCTCCGGCGCGCAGCAGCACCAGATCGTCCTGCACCAGCTCCTCCGCTTCGCAGGTGCGCTCCTGCCCGTTGCGCAGCACATGCGCCACCGGGGCGTTGAGCAGCGACAGGCGGCGGATGGTTCTGCGTGCACGCAGCTCCTGCACCGTGCCGATCAGCGTGTTGGACACGACCACGCCCAGAAACAGCATATTCCGGAAGCTGCCCACCAGCGCCAGACAAACCGCCAGCGCCGCGTTGAGCGCGTTAAAGGGCGTGAACAGGTTTTCGGCCAGAATCTGCCACACCGACTTGTCTGGCCGGTGATGGATCACATTCGGCTTGCGCTTTTCTGCCTCCCGGTCGGTCAGGCCGCCGGGCGCGGTTGGGGCAAAGTTCTCCGGCAGGGTGGGCGAAAAGCGAATTGAATCCGTTTCGCTCATGCACCCAGCTCCTCCGCCACGGCCAGCAGCGAGGGCATGATCTTCGCGTCCTTCACCTGATGCAGCACCTCATCGCACTGGTGGCCGCCGGAAATGAGCATGCAGCGGCAGCCGATGGCGCGTGCCACCTCCGCATCGTGGTCGGTATCGCCCAGGAAGACGGTTTCTTCCGGGCGGAAATGGCCGCGCGCCAGATAATCCTTCGCCAGCTGCACCTTGGAGACGGCGTAGACGTTATCAAGCCCCAGAATATCATCAAACATGCCCGTCAGCTCCGGGAAAAGTGCCACCTGTGCGCGGAGCTGGTCAATCTGGCTGGCGGAGACAATCGCCTGATGGAATCCAGCCTCATGGAAGCGGCGCACCGTTTCCGCCGCGCCCTCATGCAATCTGGCGAGGTGGAAATTCGCCACATACCCGGCATTCCACTCCCGGGCAATGACGGGGAAGTCCTCATCCGACACGCCAATCTCCGTATAATACTCCTTCACCGGAAAGCGGAACAGGCGGCGATATTCCTCCTCGCTGGTCAGGCGGTAGCCATGCCGCGAGAACACCTCGTTGTTCACCTTCACCACCAGCGGCACATCGCTGAGCAGCGTGCCGTTCCAGTCCCACAGAATCGTCATGGATGTATCCTCCAAATCATAGTCTTGCCCTTCATTATAACATACTTTCGTGCAAAGCACCAGCCGGGGCGCCGCTTTTTCATCGGATTCTCATGCAGCCCGGAGCGATTTCTTCATTAGTATATAGAAAAGAGGCGCGTCACCTCTCATTTTGAGAATGACGCGCCTTTTGCGGATTTACTCCGCAGCCAACAGCAGGTACAGACCTTCGCAATCCGTGTTGAAGGCCAGCATGCCGTTGAAGTTCATGAAGAAGATTTCCTCAAAGTTGCCGTCGCGATCCATGCGCACCAGCTTCATGTTTTCCGCGTTGTCCATCGGGATGAACAGGGAGAGCGTCTCGTTCCAGTTGAGCAGCTGACCCTGCGCGGACTGGACAGACGTGAAGGAGTAGCAGATCTTCACGCCCTCGTTGCTGTAGCCCTTCACAACCTGTGCATCGCTGCCGAAGGGGTTGGCCAGACCACGGGTGTACAGGGTGTTCATTTCGCCCTGACCACCAACGGTCACGCCATCCACAAATTCGTACTGGCGGCTGGGTTTGAAGTCACCGCAGATGGGGCAGACATGGTATTCCGCGCCGTCCACCGTGATGTAGAAGTAGGGGCACGCAGCGGATTCGCTGTGGTTGCAATTCTCGTTGGTGCAATAGCGCTTGTGCTCGCCATCGCCCGTGGGAATCCACTGGCTCATGGGGTACTTGCAGTCGGGGCAGATGGCGTAGTCCTCCGCGCCCTTGATGAGGATTTCCTTGTCGGAACCGTCGGGCTTGATGACTTCGCCAATCTGGCACTTGTCGTCGTCGATGGTGGGACGAATCTTGTCGCCATCTTCAACGTGATCGTAGTAGTCGTCCAGATACTTCTTCTTGTCGAAGTCGTCATGGCCGGGGATGAGCGAGCCGTCGATGCCGGGCAGACCGCCAACGATGGTGCCTTCGTACTTGCCATCCTTGTCGTAGACATTGCCGTCGCCGTCCACGCTGCCATCGATGTTGCCGTCCTTGTCGATGATGTTGCCGTTGTCGTCAACCGTGCCCCTGTAGTTGCCGTCTTCATCGTAGACGTTGCGGTCTTCATCGACCTTGCCGACCACGTCGCCATCCTTGTTCACGATGTCGCCGTTCTCGTAGTCCTTCTTGCCTTCCGGCAGACCGCCGATGATCGTGCCTTCGTAGTTGCCGTCCTTGTCGAACACGTTGCCGTTGTCATCGACCTTGCCAACCACATTGCCCTTGTCATCAACAATGTTGTTGTCCTTGTCGACCTTGCCAACCTTGTTGCCGTCCTCGTCGTAGACGTTGCGGTCTTCATCGACCTTGCCGACCACGTCGCCATCCTTGTTCACGATGTCGCCGTTCTCGTAGTTGGGCTTCTTGTCACCGTTGTTGTCGTCGTT
>CAZGKQ010000151.1:2241-4379 GCA_964526125.1 uncultured Faecalibacterium sp. | reverse complement strand
TTGTCTGGCCGGTTGAGTATGACGAAAACGACCGCCCGATCTTCAACTGATTGCTTTTGTCGCTGGAATCCGAATGCATGGGGATATTGAGGCAAGGACGTCCATTTTTTAAGGAATATCCACATGCATAAACCAAATGAATGAGAATATAACTTCTCAATTTCTCAAGCCGATTGAGGTTGACTTGAGTTTCAGGGTTGGCGCTCAGCTTAAATTTCTGCGCGATGTGAAATCCGAACTTGCAAGTCAGACACGCGTGTTGGGCGCAAATGCAATCGAAAGCTTTACCTATGGGCAGAAGCATCGCTGGTTAGCCTTTGACGATGTCGCCTTCTGGGGAAAGGCCGTCGCAGTTCGTATTTCAGAGTATGTAGCCAATCGCTATCGAAATCAATGACTTCTTCAAAAAGGCTGTTGCAGAAACAAAAACTGCAACAGCCTTTTTTCGCAATTCATACTGAATCACATCTAAATTCCAGACATACCCCATTCTCTGCAAGTGATGCTCCGAATCACATTCGCAGACAGCTTTCTGATTACTTCCCAGAGACGATCAACGACTTTTTTCAACGTCCGGAAGACTTCGTTTTTGAAACCACGTTTCCGAATTTTTTCCAAATCTGCCCAATCAGATTCATCTTCGGTGTGTATGGCGGAATGTGTGCAATACGGATATTAGAAAGAATTCACAAAGCCGCTGGCCGGAGCGCAACTGTCTGTTGCTTGTCTGCAAGGGCGTTTTATGCTATACTTTTGGTGCAAGGAGGCGATGTTTGATGACAGAACATGCACAGAACCCCGGAGATGTGATTCTCGCACTTCGGCAGAAGCATCAACTTTCGCAGGATGAACTGGCCGAAAAGGTTTTTGTCACCCGGCAGGCAGTTTCTCGCTGGGAGACGGGCGAAACCGTTCCGAACACGGAGACACTCAAGCTGCTTTCCCGGCTGTTTGATGTGTCCATCAACACGTTGCTGGGCTCGCCACGGAAGCTGGTCTGCCAGTGTTGCGGCCTGCCGATGGAAGAGACATGGCTCAGTCGAGAGCCGAATGGCACAATCAACGAGGACTACTGCCAATGGTGCTACACAAACGGCGAATTTGTGTACACCAGCATGGCGCAGCTGACGGATTTCCTCGTTCCGCACATGGCGACCGAGCAATGGCCACAGGAGCAGGTGCGCACCTATTTGACGGAAGTGCTGCCGAAGCTGAAGCATTGGCAAAAGTAATTGGTGTACCATAAAAGGCAGGGATGCGCCTTTCGGCTCATCCCTGCCCAATTTTTCAGGAAAACGTGTTACTCCTGACCAACCGCATTCATTTCCTGCGTCAGCTGCCACTTGATGGCCGCTTCGCCACGACTCCATTCGTCGCAAGCATCATAACCGTAGTTCTTGCACTGGTTAATCATGTTGCGGATGTGCATGTCGAATTCGCCGTCAGCCTTGGCGTAGATCGCCATCCAGCTGTTGTTGCGGATGCTCTTAGCGCACTGATCCCACTTCACCTTCAGGTCGTCGCTCTTGATGGACTCGGAGTAGGGCAGGTCAGGCATGATGGTGTACTTGCCGATCTTCTCAAAGTAGGGGTCAGCCAGCTGAGAACCGGACCAGTTCCGCCAGTCCTGCTGAATGTCATAGGACACCGCATTCTGCACGGACACCCAGGTATCCTTGTTGAACGCCTCACCCAGCTTGGCATCGGGGTTGATGGCATCCTTGCTGTAGGTGGTGTTGTTGATCTGGATGCAGCCATCGTTGAAGTTGCCGGACAGGGTGTACTGCTTGCCGGTGTAGGGAGAAGTCCAGACAACGCCATTCAGGTCATACTTGCTGTCCGCGTTGGTGTATTCGCCCAGTTCGGTGAAGTACATGCCGCCTTCTTCGTTGTAGTCCCAGGTCAGGCCGCGCGGACCATACCACATGGTCATGGAGCCTTCAGGCGTTGCAAAGAAGTCCAGCATCGCCAGGCACAGTTCCGGATATTCTGCCTTGGAGCCAACCGTCCAGATGCGGCTGCCGCCCAGGGTGGACAGGCCGTACACGATGGGGTTCGCTTCGTCCGGCACGCGGGAATACATCATCTTGCCTTCCGCCAGATGCTCCTTGGTGTTGTAAGCCATGGAGGACGCATAG
>CAZGKQ010000151.1:0-2231 GCA_964526125.1 uncultured Faecalibacterium sp. | reverse complement strand
CTCAGACGTCTGGGTCATGGAGTTCGGATCCAGCAGGTCAGCGCGATACAGCTTGTTGAAGAAACGCAGCATCTCGATGTACGGGCCGTCTTCATCAAGGCAGTCATAATATTCGCCATTGGTGGGGTTGTACAGGCCAAAGCCCAGCTCGTCATAGCCATAGTAAGCCGTCGCCATCGCCTTGACGTACATGACCATGTTGCCGTCCCAGTCAGGCCACAGGGAAGCCGCATAGGTCTTGTTGCCCAGTTCGTCGGTGGGGCAGATTTCCTTCATCTGCTTGAACACCTCGATCAGGCTGTCCAGGTCGGTGATTTCCGGGTAGCCCAGCTGAGAATACAGATCCCAGCGCAGATCCCAGGAGTACATGAAGGACTTGTGGCCGCTACGGGAGGTCGCCACGTCCATGCCGAAGCCGTAAAGCTTGTCGTTGTCCTCAGACACCAGACGGTTGGAGGCCAGCGCGTCGGCATAGTTTGCCCAGACGTAGGGCGCGTAGATCTGCGCCAGATCGTCCTCGTCCCAGTCCAGCAGCAGACCGTTCTTGATGGCCTGCTTGTAGTCTTCACCATTGCTGCCGAAGACGACCAGGTCGCCCAGATTACCAGCCTGCGTACGAGTCTCATAGGTGCCGTCCTGATCGGGGATGATGACCAGTTCGACGTTGAACAGATCCTTCAGCAGCGCTGCGCCCCAACCGGTCTGACGGCCGGAGTAGTTGGCCAGCTGGCTGTAGACCTCAATCTTGATCGGATCACCTTCCAGGTCGATGAAATCATACAGGTCACTCGTCACCTTGTAGTAGGGAATGCCGGAAGGATTATCCGGCGTGGCCTCTGCCAGCGCAGGCAGAGCGGCCAGAATCATGGTCAGAGCCATCATCAGGGCCAGCAAACGGGTCATTTTGCGCATGTGTCACGCACTCCTTTCACATGGTTGAGATGAAACGTATGGTCAAGCCGGGTTAGCCCTTCACAGCGCCCAGCATGATACCCTTGACGAAGAACCGCTGCATGAACGGATACACCAGCAGAATCGGGATGATCGACACCATGGCCACCGTATACTTGATGACACGGGTGTTGAGCATGTTGGCCGCCGCCTGTGCGGACAGGCCGCCCGAACCGTTGACCAGTGCCGACAGGTTGGAGGACTGGTTCAGGTACACATACAGACGATGCTGAAGCGTGTACAGCTCTGGACGGGAGGACATGAGCAGCAGCGAATCCTGGAAGGAGTTCCAGTTGCCAACCGCGCCGAAGATGGAAATCGTCGCCAGAATCGGAACGGACAGCGGCAGAATAATCTTGAGGAACACCGTCGGCGTATTGGCACCGTCGATAACCGCCGATTCTTCCAGAGAGGCCGGAATCGACTCGATATACGTCTTCACCAGAATGATGTTGTAGGGCGCGATCATGCCCGGCAGGATGTAAGCCAGGAAGTTGTTCGTCAGACCCAGCATCAGCATGTTCATGTACCACGGGATCAGACCGGCGTTGAAATACATGGTGATAACCAGCGCACGGTACACCAGCGAGCGGCGGTACATCTTCTGCTTCGTGACCATGTAGCCGGCCCACGCGCTGACAATCACCATCAGCGCCGTGCCGATGATGGTACGCGCCACCGTCACCAGAATGGAGGAGCCAAGGTCAGCCACCTCGCCCAGTGCCAGATAGTTCTGCAGATGCACACCGACCGGCCAGAAGTTGACCAGGCCGCCAGCCACCGCGTCGTTGCTGGAAATGGTGTTGATGAACAGATAGTAGAACGGGAACACGCACAGCAGCGTAAAGAGTGTGAAGAAGATGTACAGAATCGTGTCAAAGATGTAGTCCCCAACACTGCGCCGAATTCTGTTCGACACATGCTTCTCCGTCAGCTGGGCGGATTGCCGGGTCATTTCAGCATTGCTCATTGCTTCTCCGCCTCCTTAAATAATGCTTTCGCCGCGCACGGCCTTGGAAATGCCATTGGCACCAAAGAGCAGAATCACGCCAATCAGGCTCTTGAACACGCCGACCACCGTCGACAGCGGAATCAGACCACTCTTGATACCACTGTTGTACACATACAGGTCAAGCACCTCAATGGTGTTGTGGTTGATCGGGTTTTCAAAGACCAGATACTGATCCATGCCGTTGGAGAGGATGCCAGCCACAGCCATCAGCAACATGACCATGTAGGTGGGCATCAGGCCGGGAATCGTAATGTGGCGGATGCACTGG
>CAZGKQ010000150.1:0-4393 GCA_964526125.1 uncultured Faecalibacterium sp. | reverse complement strand
GCCCAGGCCTGGTTCACGGTGGATGACCTCAAATACCTGCGCCGTGGTGGCCGGATTTCCTCCGCCGCAGCGACGCTGGGAACGCTGCTGGACTTAAAGCCCATCCTGACCGAAACCCGGGAGGGCAAGCTGGCCGCCGCCGCGAAGGTACGCGGCCGCCGCAAGGCCATGAGCTTCATCGTGGACAAGGCCATCGAGAACGTCGTCGATCAGCAGGAAGCCATGGGCATCATTCTCCACGCCGACGCGCGCGAGGAAGCCGACAAGCTGCACGAGATGCTCCGGGAGAAGCTGCCGCAGATGGACATCCGCATCTACAACGTGGGCCCCGTCATCGGCACCCACGCCGGTCCCGGCACGTTTGCGTTCTGTTTCCTGGGGAAAGAAAGGGAAGTCTGATTTCCGGAAAATCAAGCATAAAAGCGTTCCACGGCGGAACAGGGCGCATCCTGCGCTGACTGAACCCAGGTGGAACGCTTTTTGTGATGCATCACCATCCGTCTGCGCCGCGCACAACCTTCCAGCGCGTCATATACACCTCGACCAGCACTTCCAGCACGCACGACACCGGCGGCAACTGGCCATTTCGCACACACACCGGCGAGCCGCCGTCAATCAGGCGCGTGCAGGGCAGCACCATCACCTGCTGCCGCCAGAAATCCCCCGGAGAACAGCGCATCCGCAGCGGAACCTCCGTGCGCAGCAGACTTTGCCCCTCCAGCGGTTCACCGCAGCTGCTGCACAGCATGCACCGCACGGGAATCGTCACCAGCACGCCGCATGAGTCCGGTTGCTGCTGGCAAAGGCGGCAGGAACAGCCTGAGCAGGGGACGCTCCCCACGCAGGGGACGCTCCCCGAGCGCCGGGGCAGGAAGCGCCATTGGGCTTCGCCACAGACCGAAACGTCCGTCAGGGTGGCATCCCCTGAGAAATCGGGCGGCAAGTCCCCGATTTGCAGCGGCACGCAGGCGCGGCGCTGCCACTGGCGACCACAGGCCGAGACATGCGGCAGCAGCATGGATTCGCAGGGCGAGCAGGGGGCGCCGCAGGGGAGTGGGCGAGCTGGTGGACAGGGCGCTGGGCAAACCGGAGGCGGCGGACAGGCTGGCAGCGAACAGCCGCAGGGTGGGTTCGCAGGGAAACGTCTCTTGCAGCCTTGTTCCATCGGGCAGACCTTCTTTCATGTTGATAATTCGTGGATGTTTTGTGGATATTTTGTTCCCGTAAACAGCGTATGCCTGGATGGTGGAGGGGGTGAGGATTTGTTTCCCATACAAAAAAGACCCCTCCAACATGGAGAGGTCGAATTTTTTCCCTTAGTTCAGCGCTTCGGATTCATTCTCAATGGTCACATCTTCCACCGAACGAATCGCCCAGCGAGCAACCACCATCGTCTGGTCGCCCTTGCCCACGCTCAGCGTAATCGTGTCATCCTTGATGTTGTCAATCGTGGCATAAATGCCGCCAATCGTGCAGATCCGGTCGCCCTTCTTCAGCGAAGCCAGCATGTCCTGCTCTTTCTTGCGACGCTTCTTCTCCGGACGAATCATCACAAAATACATCACGACGAAAATCAGAATGAACGGGGACAGCTGAAGCAGAATCGCCAGAATCGTCATGCCAGCACCGCCACTCTCAGCAGCCGTGTCCGCAACAGCCGCACCGTCCGTTGCGGCTTCCTCAGCAATGGCCGTCGCCACGCCCAACAATTTGGTCAGAAATTCCATAAATAGATAGCTCCTTTCAATCATCGGGAAAACCTTCAACTATTGTAGCATACTTTTTTCCGCTTCACAAGGGGGCGAATGCCCATTTTTCGCTGTTCACAGAAAATTTCCATTGATGCCGTCAGGCAATTTGACAAACTCGGAAGGGGAAAATGCGGATTCAAACGCCAAAACGTATCTTTCAGACCGAAAAATGCTATTTTTAATCCAATTCACTTGAAAAGCGCGTTTCCTTCTGCTAGAATGAAAAAGAACGCGATAAATTTCGTGACCCAATATGAAGGAGGAGACGAGACTTGATGAAGAAACTGTTTGCGGCGCTGCTGGCGCTGATGATGCTGGTGGCTCCGGTGGCTTCCTACGCGGAAGGCGCGGAGGTTCATCCGCTGACGGCAGCGTGGGATAACGCGGAGCGTACGGAAACGACGCTGACCATCCATGACCTGAATGACACGCTGCTGAAGATGCTGTGGCTGGATGATACCACCGTGTCTGCCGTCAATGACGTGCTGGACGCGCTGGCCATCGACAGCTATACGCAGGGCAACGAAGGCGGCTTCAGCATCCGCATGAAGGATAAGGCGCTGCTGGGCGGTGCCATGCGCATGGACGGCGACACGACGCTGCTGCAAAGTGACCTGCTGGGCGGCGTGGTCAGCTGCAATGCCGAGGACATGGAAGCGCTGGGGGAGAACCTGCTGCGCGTGATTTACAAGCTGTCTGGCCTGACCGACGAGGAAGTGGAGAAGGCGCTGGAATCCTATCGGGAACAGATGGCTTCTGCGGAATCCCAGGCCTACTTGCAGTATCTGGAGGCGCTTCAGGAGCTGGCGCAGCTGACCAATGAAGAAATGCTGTCGCAGGTGGTGTCTGCGGACTGGTCGGGCGTGATGAACGTGGTGGCGGAAATCGTGGTGACGGCGGAGACGGCAGAAGTGACCGAGCAGCCCGACGACTGCGACGCGGTCACGACGGTCATGACCCTCACCGTGACGAATGAGCAGCTGGCGAAGATCTGCCACGACGGCATGGTCACGATGATGCAGATTCCTTTCGTGAAGGAATACATCAACACTATCTTCAGCTATGTGGCGGTCACGACGGCGGAATACAGCACCGAAGCCATGACGGCGGAGGACATGCAGGCCGAGCTGGACGAAGTGATTGCCGAGATAGCGGACGAGAAGATGCTCGCCGAGGACATGAAGATTTCCGTCTATCTGGACGAAAACGGCAACCCGGTGAAGGTCGTGGTGGACGTGAAGGCGGACAACGGCGACTATGAGCCGATTCCGGTTCTCGTGACGGTGGCCGTGAAAGGCGACCAGATGGTGATCAAGACGGAATCTCTGGAGGAAGTCATCACCTTCACCATCTCCTTTGAGGACGACAATCTGGTGTTTGAGCTGACCGTGGCGGAGGATGACACGGCGGTCTTCACCGCGAAGTTGACGCTCAGCGGCGAAACGACGGACGAGACGCAGGTCATCACCGGCGATCTGGACATGGTGGTCAATGCGGACGACGCGATGATTGCCTTCGGCGGCGTGGTGAAGCTGGACAACCGTCTGGACGGTGCGGAAGCGGTTCGCAAGCTGGACGTGACGATTGACTTCATGACGATGGACGTGGTGACGTTCACGGCGGAGAGCAAGACCTGCGCGGCGCAGGAACTGATTTCCGGCGACAAGGCCACCGACATCGGCAAGATGAACGAGGAGGAATTCCAGACCTGGGCGACGACGGTGCTGAGCAACGTGCAGTCGCTGCCCATGACCATCGTCATGAGCCTGCCGGACAGCGTGCTGATGCTGCTGATGGGCAACTAAACGAAAAACAGGCGATTTTAACCACCGGGGCGAAGGGGGAAAACCTCTTTCGCCCCTTTTTGCGTGCTGAAAAAGTATTTTTTCAATGAATAAGCATGCAATCGGTGAATGTATTGAAAAACAATGAATATGCATGGGACTTGATTTCAAAAAAACATTGACAAATCACCTTGAATGCGCTATTCTTAAGGTGTCGGAAAAGCCTGCTTCACCACTTTTCCCCCGAAAGTGCCTTGGCTTTTTGGACGGACTTTTTGAAAATTTCCAATGTTGGCAAAGAACAAAAAGGAGGGACTTTTCAATGAAAAAATGGGGACGTTTGCTGATGGTGCTGCTGGCCGTGCTGGTGCTTGGGGGGGTGAAACCGGAGACGGCGATGGCGGAATCAACGATAACAAAATCCGTTAATGGATATACGATTACACTCAATATCATAAAATGTATATACTGTATGAATGAAGTTACAAGCGATCTCCTGGTGACTGAGTTTCAGATCAACGAGTTCTCGTTCAACGATGGCAATATTGAACTAAAATTCACAGCGGAGGTAAAATGTTCCAATTGCCAGACTGCAGCGAGGTACCGTTGGAAAAAGATAAAATTTATCAACCAGGAATCAGGGGGATGCGGCAATAAAAGTTTTTCAAGTACATGGCCGTCGTCTGAGCTGGTTCCTCACTACATTATATTCAACATCAGTGTTCAATCAACAGAGGGGGCGAGAATCCCACACCCCCTGACGCATGTGGAAGCGAAAGCAGCAACCTGCACGACCGGCGGCAATATGGAATACTGGCACTGCTCGGTTTGCGAAAAGAACTTTTCAGACGCGAACGG
>CAZGKQ010000149.1:0-4394 GCA_964526125.1 uncultured Faecalibacterium sp. | reverse complement strand
AAATTTCCTACCTATTATATCACATGCCCTGCCGCTTGTGAATCCCCTGCTGAAATTTGTAATGACTGTTCGGGTTATTCTTTTTCGACCGTCTGAACCCCTTCACATTGAAGCGCAGCGCCGTCCTGTCCCCTGATGGCCACCCGTTTCATGACGATTTTCTCCACATTGACCGCGACAATGCCCGTTCGCGTCACATGGGGAACGCCCCCGGCCATCGCCGGTTGCATCGGCTCCGCATCCGCCGCACACGCAATCTCCACATCCTCCATCACTACCGCCTCAATCGGCTTCTCCGGCAATCCCAGAAAATATCCGGCACACGTCACATCCGTCGCCTTCACCTTCCGGAAAGCAACCGTCCCAATCCTCGGCGTGCGCTCATCCACCGTCTGCTTCTCCCGACTCTGTACATACTCACTCTTCCCGTCCGGGTCGCAGAAATACATGCAGTTTACCACATACGGTGTCCCCACATGCTCCATCAGCACATTCTCAAACACAATGTCGTCAATCACGCCCTGCTCCCCACGTCCGCGACGCGTTTTCACACGCAGACCGCGATCCGTGTTGCGCATCAGGCAGTCGTGCAGATGCACATGCTGAATGCCACCGGCCATTTCACTGCCGCAGGTCATGCCGCCGTGACCGTTTTCCATCAGACAGTGGCTGATTTCAATGCGCTGACAGGGCGTTTTGTAGCGCTGCCCCATGTACAGCTTTCCCGATTTGAGCGCAATGCAGTCATCCCCCAGCGAAAAATGAGCACCGGCCAGCAGAATATCCTCGCAGCTTTCCGGGTCAAAGCCGTCCGTGTTCGGGCTGTTGGCCGGCGCATTCACGCGGATGTTCAGGAAGCGCAGGTTCTGGGAGAAATAGGGCTGCAAATTCCATGAAGGAGAATTGCGGAAGGTGATACCCTGCACGGTAATGTTGCGGCAATGGTTGAGGAAGAACATCCTCGGCCGCCACGCGCCCTTCCGAACCTTGCAGTTCACCCACCAGTCGCCCTTGTCGCCCTGACCGTCCAGCACGCCCTCGCCGTAAAGCACCACATCCTCCACGTCCATGCCGCTGATGAAGGCGGCGTACATGTCCAGCGGATTACCTTCCCACGAGCCGAGGTTCAAATCGTCCGTTTCGTCCTGCGAAAGGATCATGCCCGGCAGGATGGGGAATCGGCTTCGATCCGCTTCCAGCAGCAGCGTGGCGCCACGGGCAATTTCCACGCGCACATGGCTTTTGAGCATCAGCGGCAGCACGCGATAATCGCCAGATGGAATCAGCACGCGCCCATTGGCCGGGCAGTGCAGGATGGCCGCCTGAATCGCCGCCGTATCATCATGCACGCCATCGCCCACCGCCCCAAAGTGGCGGACGTTGAGCGTGAAACTCTCTTTTTCCGTGCGGAAGGCGCATTCGCCCAGCGGCTCCTCCCCTTCCAGCACGGACAGGGTGTAATCCGTGTCCGGCAGCAAGCCGTACAGCGACGTGATCACCGTGTCCGTCTGCCCAGCGGCCTGACCGTTCAGCAGCAGCTGATACGGCTTCCGGGTCTGATACAGGCCGCCGTCCGCCAGCTCCACCGTGGCGCTTCTGCCCTGCACAAACAGCTTTTTGATTTCCATCCGGCAATCCTCCTTACGCTTTGGCACGCAGATACTCGCTGTAGGCCATGATGAACGGCCCCACGCCCTTGCTGTCGTCGGACTTTTTCGGTTCGGACAGGTAGTAGGCCACCGAACCGTCGCGCTGCGGATTCTTCTCCGGCCCCAGTCCGGCCACCCAGCAGATGTCCGTCAGGCGCACCACGCCGTCCTCTTCCGCACGCAGCTTCTGTTGCGCAAGGCACTCAAACACATCCAGCGCCACCGGCAGATACTTCTCCCTGTCCAGCACGCCCAGGCGAACGCCCTTGAGCAGGCTGTAGGCAATCATGGCCGAGCCGGAAGTTTCCGTGTAGTTGCCTTCCACCTCGGGATGGTCAATCACCTGATAGAACAGCCCGTCCTGCGCGCGGTACGGCAGCACGCCCCGGATGCTTTCGCGGAAGATGTCCACCAGCGCCCGATAATGCTCATACAGCATCTCCGGGCACAGCGCAATGCAGTCCACCAGTGCCATCAGATACCACCCGGTGGAGCGCAGCCAGAAGTTTTTCGACAGTCCCGTTTCCTTATCCGCCCAGAACTGCACCCGTGCCTCGTCATAAGCATGGTAATTCAGCCCCTTTTCCGGATTGTACAGATATTTGCGCACGTTGCGGAACTGCGACACGATGTCCGCCACGTTGGCCATGTTGTCGAACTTCGCCTCATAGGCCATGTAGAACGGCTGCGCCATGTACAGGCCATCCAGCCAGATCTGGTTCGGGTAGAGCTGCTTATGCCAGAAGTTTCCGCACTGGCAGCGCGGATGTTCGCGCAGGCGCTGCATGTGGAACTCAATCGCCGTGCGATAGCGCTCCTCGCCCGTTTCCTCCAGGGCAAAGAAAAGCGCCTTGCCGCTGTTGATGGAGTCAATGTTATACTGGCGCATCTCGTAGTTGGGAATGCTGCCATCCGGCGCGACGTAGGCGGACACATAGTCCAGCACAAAGTCACGGTAGACCTGATCGCCCGTGGCCTGATACAGGTCAATGCACGCCTTCAGGATGCAGCCATCCTCATAGTTCCAGTACTTCTTATAGGGGGTGTAGCGCGTCAGGTACTGCTGAAAATACTGCTGAATCTCCATATCGTCATCAAACACCTTTCTGAAAATATTCTGGTGGAAGGAATCTTCTGTTGTCATTATACGTTCTTCTCTCCTGCGCTGTCAATCGGTGGCGACGCGGCGAGAAAAATTTCCCTTTGGGGCTGGTAGCGCTTTCATTTTGGCGCAAAGAGGGCTATAATAAAGAAGGCTATCGTAGCGAATGCCATTTTCCATTGCATATTCAAGGAGGAAGCTGCCGTGAAGCCCGGCAAGAAAAATACAGATCTGATCCTGCACGGTTCTCTGGCAAAGGCCGTGTTTTCCATCGCCATTCCGGTGGTGGTCAACAGCTTTCTGCAAACCATGTACAACATGACGGACACCTACTGGCTGGGTAAGCTGGGCGTCAACTATCTGGCCGCCATCAATCTGGTCAGCCCGGTGCAAAACACCGTCATCAACTTCGGCAGCGGCGTGACCGTCGCCGGGGCGGTGATGATCAGCCAGTACATCGGCGCTGGAAAATATGACATAGCGCGCAAAATCGCCAACCAGATTTTCACCATCGCCATGCTCTTTGCCATCTTCTGCGCCGGAGCCATCGCCCTGACCACCCCGGCCATCGTCCGCTGGATGGGTGCCGATGCGGATTATTTTGATGCTGCCGTGACCTACATGCGCCTGGTGATTCTGGACATGCCGTTCCTGTTCATGGTCAACATCTATCAGGCCACGCGGCAGGCGCAGGGCGACACGCTGCGCCCGATGCTGCTCAACCTGCTGGGTATCGGCCTGAACATGCTGCTGGATCCCCTGCTGATGCTGTTTCTTCACCTCAACGCAGCCGGAGCTGCGCTGGCGACGGTGTTTTCCAAGCTGGTTCCGGCGTGCATCGCGTTTTACCTGCTGTGCACCCGGCGCACAGAACCCATCCGCTTTGAGCGTCGCCTCATGCAGCCGGACGCGGCCTGTCTGCACGATATTATCCGCATCGGTCTGCCCACGGCGCTGGGTTCGAGCTTCAAGCAGTTCGGCTTCATCCTCATGTCGCGCAACGTCAACGCCTATGGCAAAATGGCCATGGCCGCCTACGGCATTGGCAATAAGGTGAATGGCCTGATTTCCCTGCCCTCCACCGGCATTGGCAGCGCCGTGAGCACCATTGTGGCGCAGAACATGGGCGCCGGGCAGCCGAAGCGCGCCCAGCGCGGCTATCAGCTGAGCATGGGTGCGGCCTTCCTCTTCCTGCTCTGCGGCGGATTCATCCTGTCGCGCCCGGCCATTGCCACGGCGGTGGTCAGCATTTTCTCCGACGAGGCGGAAGTGATTGCCATGGCCGCGGACTTCCTGTCCCTCATGGCCTTCTGGTGCTGGACAAACAGCGTCTACGATGCCACGCGCGGCCTGTTGCAGGGCAGCGGACACACGCTTCCGCCCGTTGTGGTGGACGTAACGCGCCTGTGGGTGCTGCGCTTCGCGACGCTGTGGTATTGCGAGCAGGTGCTGCAACTGGGCGTGCGCAGCGTGTGGTACGCGGTGGTTGTTTCCAACGGAATCGCAGCGGCCATGCTGCTGGTGCTGTACTTCACCGGTATCTGGCGGAAAAGCACCATCAAAGTCAACGAGTGAAAAACGAATCGGTTTTTCATACTAATTCACGTCTAAAACATAGCACAGAGCGCAATGGATTTTTCGTT
>CAZGKQ010000148.1:0-4396 GCA_964526125.1 uncultured Faecalibacterium sp. | reverse complement strand
TCCGCACCTACAACTTTCATGAAGGGCGCGTCACCGACCACCGCATCGGGCTGACGCTTTACCGCATTCAGGACATGATGGACGGCGATCTGGACGAGATTGTCGATGCGCTGCATGCGGAAGAAAACGCGGCGAAGCTCCGGGCGCTGAACTGACCCCGGCGCTGGCGTGGCTGGACAGCCATCCGCCGAACCATCCGCTGCATGAAACAAAACCATAAAGAAGGCATCATCATGACACAGGTTCTTTCCCCCAATGAACAGGCGCTGACGCTGGCCTCCCAGCTGCTGCACGATGGTCAGCTCGTCGCCTTCCCCACCGAGACGGTCTATGGCCTTGGCGCCAATGCGCTGGATGCCGAGGCCGTCTCCGGCATTTTTGCAGCCAAGGGGCGTCCGGCGGATAATCCCCTGATCGTGCATGTGTACGACCGGGCGCAGCTGGATTCGCTCTGCGAGGTAACGCCCATCGCCCGGAAGCTGATGGACGCTTTCTGGCCGGGGCCACTGACGCTGATTCTGCCGCGCAAAAGCGCCATTCCGGATGTGGTGGCGGCTGGTTTGCCCACCGTGGCCGTGCGCATGCCCTCCCATCCGGTGGCTGCGGCGCTGCTGCGCGCGTGCTGTCTGCCGATTGCCGCCCCCAGCGCCAACCGCTCCGGCAAACCCAGCCCCACCACGGCGCAACATGTGCTGGCCGACATGGATGGCCGCATTCCGCTGATTCTGGACGGCGGCAGCTGCGAGGTCGGGCTGGAATCCACCGTGCTGGACGTGACGGGCAATGTGCCGTGCATCCTGCGTCCGGGCGGCGTGACGCAGGGCATGCTGGAAGAGGTGCTGGGGCGCGTGGAGGTCGCCGGAAGCGTGCTGCGTCCCCTGCAAAAGGGCGAAAAGGCGCTTTCCCCCGGCATGCGCTACAAACACTACTCCCCCGACGGGCAGGTGACGCTGGTGGAAGGTGCCGAGGCGGACGTGGTTGCCGCGCTGCGAGTGCTGACCGCCCATGCCGCCGTGCAGGGACACCGCGCCTGTGTGATGTGCTTCTCCGAGCACATGGATGCGCTGGGGGATTGCCATCCGCATGATATTGGGCACCGGGAGAATCCGTCGGAGGTGGCGCACCGCCTGTTTGACACGCTGCGCCGTCTGGATGAAGAGCAGATGGACGTGATTTTCAGCGAGGTGGTGCCACCGCAGGGCGTTGGGCTGGCCGTGATGAACCGCCTTGGCCGCGCCGCCGCCTTCCGCAGGATCGAGGCCGGAAAAGTGCTGGAAGAAGGCGTGCAGGAAGATTAAACCAGCAGGATTTACATTCTGTCCATTTACAAACGCCCTTTCGTCATGGTAAAATAGAAGCAAGACCATCAACAGGAGGGTTTTTTGCATGTTTCAGGAGCTTGTCCAGTGGCTGTCCAGCCACCTTTCCGACCTGACTGATTCGCTTGTTTATATCGCCATCGCCGGCGTTACGCTTATCGGCGTTTTCAAGTGCCTGATTCCGCTGATCACCACCCGTCATGCGCTGCGCCGCGCCATCAGCCGCTTGCAGCAGGATGCCGGTTCCCGGCAGGGTACGCCCGTCTGGCAGGAAAAGCGCTTCATGGGCAATCGGCTGAAAAACTGCTGGCTGCGCTTTCTGCAAAACGCCGAGCAGCTTGACCGCCGCGGCCTCCCCTGCAATGTGGAGGACTACATCAACGATGATACCGTTGTGCACGGCCCGGGCAATGCCCAGCTGGCCGACCTGATTCCGGGACTTTTGACCTCGCTGGGCATTCTGGGCACCTTCATGGGCATGATGGAAGGCCTGGGCGGCCTGGACTTCACCAACGCCGACAAGATCATTGAGGGCATTCCCACGCTGCTGACGGGCATGCAATTCGCCTTTGGCACGTCGGTGGCCGGTGTCAGCTGCTCCATCAGCTTCAATATCATCAACCGCATTTTGCAGGGATCCAGCTATCGCGCCATTGACGACTTTGTGTCCAACTTCACGTCGCTGGCCATGTCGCGTCCGCTGGATAACGATGTGCAGCTGATTTGCCAGAATCAGGACTCCAACCACATGCTTTCCACCCTCACCGACACGCTGCCCGGTCAGCTGGCCGGGGCGATGGAGGTGTCCGTGCGCACGGCCATGCAGCCCATGACGCAGGCAATGGACAACTTCCTGCTGGGTGCCACGCGCGCACAGGTGGATGGCGTGGCGCGCATCGTCGGCACCTTTGTGCAGCAGATGAACGCTTCCCTGTCCGACCAGCTGCTCACCCTTGGCCGCACGATGACGGAAGTAAACCAGCACCAGCAGGCGACGCTGGATCAGGTGAGCAACTCCCTTCAGGCCGCCAACACCATCGCGGCGGACGTTCGCCAGCTGCACAGCGTCACCAGCGATGTGATTGCCCACTTTGAGCATTACATTCAGGAACTGAACGCCACGCGCAGCCGCGATGAGGGCTTTGAGCGCTCCTCGACCGATCTGCTGACGCAGCTTGGCCGGGTCTGCGACCAGCAGACGGCCTCGCTGAACCGCATCCGCGCCGGACAGGAGGAACTGACGCGCCTGATGGAGCAATTCTCCCGTCAGGGCGTGGAAATCACCAACGCCATGCGCCAGTCCACCCAGGCCACCAGCGCCGAACTGAACGGCACGGCAGACGCAATGAAGCAGTCTGCGGCGGAACTTTCCGCCTCCTGCCAGCACTTTACGCAGAATGTCGTCAGTGGCCTGAGCCAGTCGCTGGGCATGTTCGACGCGAGCATGCATTCCCTGCTGGCCATGATGGGCGAAACAGCCGACCGCCTGACGGATGCCGGAAGCCCCTCCACCACGCAGTACACCGCCGAAATGCAGCGGCTGCTGGCTTCCCTGAAGGAATCCATCGATCAGGCGACTGCCACGCTCCAGCAGAAGGAGGGGTAAGCCATGGCTCGAATCCGCAACCGCCGTGGCGCACAGACCAGCAACAGCGGCGCCAGCTGGATCAGCTATTCCGACATGATGGCTGCCCTGCTGCTGGTGTTCGTGCTGATCCTGTGCGTGAGCATGTACCAGTACTTTACCATGCTGGAAACCAAAACAGCCGAGCTGGACGCGCAGCAGAAGATTGTGGCGCAGCAGCAGCTCACGCTGGATTCACAGACGCTCCAGCTGGCCTCCCAGCAGGTCACGCTGGACAAGCAGGCCTCGGACATTGCCATCATTCAGGTGCAGCTGGACGATCAGGCGAAGGAGCTGGCAAACGCCTACATCATTCTGGGCGACAAGCAGACGGAGCTGGAAGAAGCGCAGCTCAGTCTGGAACAGGCGCAGAGCGATCTGGCCGATCGCGAGCAGACGCTCATCATCCTGCAAGCCGATCTGGACAGCCAGAAGCTGGCGCTGGTCGATGCGAACCGGGTGCTTCAGGATCAGCAGGCCGCCATGGCCGAACAGGCCGAGAAGATTGACACGCTCATCGGCATTCGTCCGCGCATTATCACCGACCTGTCCTCCGCGCTGTCAAACGCCAACCTGCGCGCCACGGTGGATGCTTCCTCCGGCGACATTGTACTGGACAGCTCCGTGCTGTTTGACTCCGGCAGCTACGAAATCCGCGCCGAGGGCAAAGCGCTGCTGAACCGCTTTGTGCCAATTTACCTGAACGTACTGTTGCGCGAAGAATACAGCGATTATCTGGGGGAAATCATCATCGAAGGCCATACGGACTCCACGGGCAATTTCTACAACAACCTGAAGCTCAGCAACGACCGTGCGCTGGCCGTGGCCACCTACATCCTGCAAATGCCGGGGCTGACCGCGAAGCAGCGCGAGCTGTTGCAGGGCGGTCTGCTCATGACGACCGGGCGCGGCCAGTCCAAACCGATTCTGGATGAATACGGCAATGAGGACAAGGATGCGTCCCGGCGCGTGGAATTCCACTTCAGCCTGAAGGATTCGGAAATGATCGAGCAGATGAATCAGCTGCTGCAACAATCAGAAGGAGAATAAGGGGCGGCGCAGGAGTTTCCGGCGCGTTTTTCCCCCGAAACAGAAGAACCATGAAGCGTTTTGCCATCATCAGCGTTGTGCTGCTGCTCATTGCCGTGCTGGGCATCGGCGCACACTACCTGACTGCCAACGTCACCATCCTCTCCCAGAGCGTGAGCGCGGTGGAAGCCGCCAACCAGCCGGAACTGTTCAACTCGCTGGCCTCGCAGGTGCGCACAGGCGCGGTCGTCGGCACAGCCTACGTCACGGCGCAGGAGCTTTCCGGCGCGGAGGACTACGTTTTTTACACCTACACTTTCCGGCTGGAAAACAACACCTCCCTTCCGGCGGAGATGCTGGAAGTTCAAATCACCCCGATGGGCGGCGACATTCTGCAAATCGGCAGCGATCAGGTGCTGACGCT
>CAZGKQ010000147.1:0-4399 GCA_964526125.1 uncultured Faecalibacterium sp. | reverse complement strand
AGCATCGTGCCCATGGCACCATCCAGAAAAATCAATTCATTGAAAATCAGTTCATTTTCCACACGTTTTTCCTGCCTTTTTCAGGCCACAGCGTGTCCGCAGCGAGCAGACGTCGCAGCCGCGAATTCGCGCAGGCTGCGGCCTGTCCGCCAGACCAATGATCGCCGTGACCGTTTTGATTGGGTTCAGCAGACAGCTGTCCGTCAGCGTCACACCCAGACGACGCTGCGCATCCGTCCACGCGAGCAGATTTTCCTGCATAGACAGCGGCAAGTCGCCATAGCCCGGGCTGAAGCGGTCTGTCAGATACTTTTCCGGTAACCGCGCATGAATTTCCGCTTCCGCCGCGTCACATGCCGCCTCCACATAGGCGTTGGCACAGCCGTTGAGCAGCAGCGCCTGTGCCATGTCGCGCGCTTGCAGCTGCCGCTCCCACGCATCGAAGGTGGAACCCAGCGTGCAGACCAGCACCGCCATCGTCGGGCATTCCGCCAGCATCTGCTGCGCCAGCTTCCCCGGCAGATAGACTGTTGGCATCATTCGCCACACCCAACGTGGCGTGATCCGCTGCTGACACTGCTTCACCATCTCCGCCATCCGGGCGCAGAGTTCGCTGTCCTCCGCCGTGCTGACCCCGGCATAACGCAGCGCTTCCGACAGCTCAATAACCACAGGTTTCACCTGATTTTTAGTGCTCAAATCAGTGCCTGAACAGCTGTCACCAGTGCCTGCCAGGCCGCCGTCAGCTGTTCAGTGTGCACGGTCACGCCCATGGCTGCTTCCAGCGCGATCAGCGCCACCAGATGCAGCGGATAAAGTGAATAGCTCAGCCAGCGCGGCATTTTGATGTGGCTGGAAATGGGCAACAGCATCAGCGGAGCCGCCAGCACCGCCATCGTCTGCAACCGCAGCCACGGCGCAATCACAGGGCCAATGGCAGAGCTGGTCAGGGGTGTCAGATTCAGGCCGAAAATGCTGTTCACGCCCACGCTGCTGCTGCCCCAATACAGGCAGAAAGCCGCCATGACCGCAGCAATGCCAGCCCGGCTGCCGCGAACGGTATAAAGCAGCAGCACCAGCATCACGCCACGCCAGCCGTAATCGCAGCCCGTCAATTGCGCCGCCAGCAGTGCCAGCACCGGCGCCCATATCTGGCTGAGCAGCTTTCTTTCCTTCATGCCCCATACGCCCAGCAACGCAATCAGCAGCGTCAAGAAGATGTTCGGCTGATTCCACGAATGATTCAGCGCCACCATATAAAGCGGCTGGGACAGCAACCCAATCAGCGCCAGCCGCATCAAATACCGCGGAACCGAGCGCGTATAGCTGACCCCCACCACCATGCACCAGCAATACAGCGGAAAGGCAATCCGCCCCAGCATCCGCATTTCCGTCACGGTGGGAAAAACCATTTTTCCGGCGTGATCCACCAGCATCAATGCCAGCGCGATCAGTTTGAGCACCCCTGTGGCCGTGCAACCGGCAATCTGATCCCGGCGCGGCGCAGCATAAGTCCCTGCCATAGGCATCCTCCTTCAACCGCCTCATCCGCCGTCGCAGAAAAGCGGTTATGGCTAGTATAACGCAAATTCAGGCAGGAATCAAGGGACTTTCACCGTCCCTTCACGCGCAGCGGATAGAATAAAGATGAAAAACAGGCTTTGCACACGCTTCTTTGGGTGCAAGCCCGGGAAACGGAGGAGAAACGCTTGCGCAGAAAGCGTTGGTTCTGGATTTTATCGGCGCTGGTGCTGGTGCTTTTAGCGCTGGCGCTGCCCATCCGCCGGGACAGCACGCCCACCCTGTCCGGTGCAGCCTCAGCCGGGCTGATTCTTTCCGTTTCGGA
The DNA here is from genome assembly GCA_964526125.1 of uncultured Faecalibacterium sp. GTDB lineage: Bacteria > Bacillota > Clostridia > Christensenellales > Aristaeellaceae > UBA11524. Next base: position 2,553 of record CAZGKQ010000147.1, on the reverse strand, counting down.
GGACAGCGCCGGTTATTATGTGCTGGCCGTCATTGACCAGAGCCGTGCCGATCGTGCCGGAATTCATGCCGGAGATACGCTGCTGAGTCTCTGCGGTGAAACGCCATCATCGCTGGCGGAGGTGGACGCTTTTTTCAGCGCACAGACAGCCAGCTGCGAAGTGCAGCTGCTTAGAGGCACGCGACAGCTTTCCATCACGCTTCCTGCGCCGTAATGCTTGATTTTCTTTTTCCTTCCCTGTATAATGGAGAAGGTGAAAGCGAAGGGTTTCCGTAAATTTTCCGGAAAAAAATCCGTAATGTGTGAGGTGAATGCGTCATGACGCTGCTGGTTGTGGATGATGAAATCCGCATTCGTGAACTGATCCGCAAATATGCCGCCTTTGAAGGATATGAGGTGGAGGAAGCTTCCAACGGCATGGAGGCCATCGAAAAATGCCGCCAGAAGAATTATGACCTGATTATCATGGATGTCATGATGCCGGAGCTGGACGGCTTTTCGGCCTGCCGGGAGATTCGTCGCCATTCACAGGTGCCCGTGCTGATGCTTTCTGCACGCGGCGAGGAATACGACCGCATTCACGGCTTTGAGCTGGGCGTGGATGATTATGTGGTCAAGCCCTTCTCCCCCCGGGAACTGATGATGCGCGTTTCCGCCATTTTGAAGCGCAGCGCCACGTCCTCCGTGCCAAGCGAGGGCGATGTCGTGACGATTCGCGACATGGTGGTGGATTTCGCTGCCCGGCAGGTATCCATCCGGGGAGAAAAGCTCAATCTTTCCCCCAAGGAATACGATTTGCTGTTTTACATGGTGCGCAACCGCGGCATCGCCCTGACGCGCGAAAAGCTCATCAGCGATGTATGGGGCTACGATTTTTTCGGCGACGACCGCACGCTCGACACACACATCAAGCTGCTTCGCAAAAGTCTGGGCGACTATGCCGACCGCATTACGACCCTGCGTGGTGTCGGCTATCGCTTTGAAAAGGAATAAGGGGGCAGCCCCATGAAGCATTTTCATTTTCCCACATCAGGGGCTTCGCCCGTTTCGGACGCACCGGACGCACCGGACGCACCGGTCGCACCGGTCGCACCGGACGCACCGGACGCTCCGGCCAGTGTTCATCCCCGTATCCGCCAGCGTGTGCTGATGTACCTGGCGGCTTTTGTTGTGCTGCTGCTGATTCTGCTGTGGATGATGCAAATCGTCTGGCTCGATGATTTCTACCGCTGGAACAAGACGCGGCAAATCACCCGAGCCGCTGATGCGGTGGAAAACAACATTGGCAATGAGCAGCTGACCTCCCTAATGAACCGTCTGGCGCGACAGAACGATGTATGTATTCTGCTGCTGGATAGCAACCTGCACACCTTTCTCTCCTCGGAGGACATCCGCACCTGCTTGATCCACCGCATGAGCAACCGGGATCTGGCCTTCTGGTGTTCCCTGATTCCCCAAAACGGCGAGACGCTCACGGAGCTGTTCAACGTCGCGCCCATCGGTGCTGAGCTGTATAACAGCCACCTGTTCCGCGGCAAAGTGCCTTCCATGGAGGACAGCCAGCAGAGTCTTCTCTGCGCTCGCCGCGTCACTCTGCCCGACGGCAGCACCGGCTTTCTGCTGCTCAATTCCATCATCACGCCGCTGGACTCCACCGTTTCCACCCTGCGGCTTCAGCTGCTGATGATTACGGTCGTTGTCATCGTCGGCGCGACCCTCCTCGCGCTGCTGATTTCGCGCAAAGTCACGCGCTCCATCATTGAAACGAGCGAGGCGGCGCATTCGCTCTCCCGTGGCCAGTACGCCATTCCGGCGCACGGCTGCGAATACCGCGAAATGGCGGAATTGAACCAGACGCTGGTTTACGCCGCCCGGGAGCTGAGCCAGGTGGAACATTTACAGCACGAGCTGATCGCCAACATCAGTCACGACCTGCGCACGCCCCTGACCATGATTGCCGGATACGCCGAAATGATGCGCGACATTCCCGGCGAGGCCAGCCCGGAGAACATGCAGATCATCATCGACGAAACGCAGCGCCTGACCAGTCTGGTCAACGAGCTGCTGGAATTCAGCCGCCTGCAAACCGGCTCGCTGCCACTCTCCCCTGCGCCTTTTAACCTGACCGCCTCGGTGGAAGCCATCGTGGAGCGCGTAAGCCACATGGTTCGCAAAGACGGCTACCGTCTGCTTTTCGACGCGCCATCCTGCGTTTTCGTCCATGCGGATGAATCACGCATCGCACAGGTCGTCTACAACCTGATTGGCAACGCCCTGACCTACACCGGGCAGGATCGTACCGTCACGCTGGTCCAGGAGCTGCGCGACCACGTTGTTCGCCTGTCGATTTGCGACAGCGGACAGGGCATTTCCCCCGAGGAGCTGCCCCTGATCTGGAATCGCTACTACCGCACGCAGGAAACGCACAAACGCGCCATCATCGGCAGCGGCCTTGGGCTTTCCATCGTCCGCAGCATTCTGGAAAAGCACGGTGCCGCCTTCGGCGTGGAAAGCAAAGAGGGCGAAGGCACCACCTTCTGGTTTGAATTGCCG
>CAZGKQ010000146.1:1357-4421 GCA_964526125.1 uncultured Faecalibacterium sp. | reverse complement strand
TAGCTGTGTCCCCAAACGTACATCATGTACAGATACTGCGTCTTGTGCAGGTCAGCAAAAGCCCGGGCTTTTTCCATCAGCGCCCCGTTGTGGTGGCACGTTCCCGACCATGCCAGAAAATTGTCCGGCATGTTAAAGCCGCCCGTGACCGGCACAACACGCGCATGGCGGATGCCCAGCGCCGGCAGCAAATTGATAATTTCCGGAGAATACGAGCCGTTGGGGTACGCCAGACCGCGCACGGGATAGCCCATCACGTCTTCCAGCACCCGGCGATCATTCAGAATCTGCTGTGCCACCTGATCCAGCGGACAGCGCGAAATCGTCGGATGCGTGAACGTGTGGCACGCCACCTCATGCCCCCGATACAGCGCCGGATATTCCCTCATGGGAATGCGCCTTTCGTCCCAGTCGATTCCGGCATTGAGATTGAACGTCCCCCGAATGCCGTGGCGGTTGAAGATTTCCACCAGTCGGCGGTCTTCCTCCCGGCCATCGTCATAACTCATAGTCAGCACCTTGTGCTTTCCGCCGGGAAAGCAGGTATAAATCACAGGCATACGCACGTCAGTCATTTTCATTTTCCTCCTTCACAGGCAGCCACGGATAAACCTGACGGAAATCCATGTCTGATGCATAGTAAAACGACGGGTAAACTGGCTGATTATAGCAGTTGTTCTGCCAGGCGATACCGCAGCGATATTGCGGATCATGCATCATCGTCGGCAGCTTGTAATGAGTCAGCTCCGTGGGGGTGTAGATGCGGATGGCGGTGCTGTCCTCCGTGCGCAGCAGCAGCTCTTCACGGAAATCGCCGAAAATGTCGCCAATCAGGCAGGGATTTCCCTTCGTGCCGTTGTTGGTCAGCGTCCCTTCGGGATCAAGCACCACGCCCCGGCGCAAGTCGCACACGCGTCCCGTCTTCCGGCTGTGCAGATAGTCCGGTGTGTCCGTCACCTGCGTTGTCAGATCACCCAGCCAGTAAATTCGGGCATTGGTGGACGGTTCCGGCGCGTCCAGGCGGTTGCCCTTACAGTCAAACATCCCCTTTGACCACACCTGCAATCCACGCACGTCCGGCAGCACATCACCAATCATGCAACGACCCAAATCGCCTTCGTAATATTCGCCAAACCGTACCTTGCCCGTTTCCGCATCGCGCAGGGCAAAGCCATAGGGCGCGCATTTTCCCTCTTCAAACACGTTGAAGATTTCCAGCCCCGGCACATCCGGATCAATTTCCGCCACATGCATGGAATCGCCATGCCCCAGCTTCGCCAGACGACCATCCGGTAGAAAATCCCGACTGCTGTAAAGCAGCGTGCCATCATGGTCGATGCAGGCCGCACCGTAGATGATTTCCATGCAGCCGTCACCATCCACATCCGCAGTGGACAGGCTGTGATTCCCCTGCCGTGCCAGCGCCCCATAGACCGGGTCGCTTCCATCCTGCGCATCGTCCGGCTGAATCATGAAGGGATTTTTCATCGGCAAAAATCCGGAATCCACCTGCCAGCGCAGCACATGATGCCCTTCACGCAAATCGTAGGCCGCCACGCAGCTGCGCGTATAGTAGCCCCGGCAGACAATCAGCGACGGATGCACCCCATCCAGATACGCCACACCCGACAGAAAACGGTCCACGCGGTTGCACGGTTCGATGCGGTTCCACGCATAGTCGCCCCAGCGCAGACCGTCGTCCACGCGCGGAAACGGGAACGGAATCGTCTCAATTTCCCGGCCATCCCCGGCGAACATCGTCAAATACTCCGGCCCGTCATAGATAAAGCCTTCAAATGCTTCCAGATGGTTTTTTTCCGACCGCGACGGCGCAAATTCCGTGATGAAGTAGTCCACCAGCGCCTCTGCGTCCGCCCGATTCAGCGGATAATCAAAGCGCTTTTCCATCCCGAAGCATTCTTCCAGCGTAGTCGGCCACTGACCGCGCAGCACCTCCGGATGCACATGCCAGCCCATGAACATCTCCACCAGATGCTCGCGGTAATCCGCCGCTGAACAGACATAATCATCCGCATGCGTCACGCCAGCCGCCACATCAGCTTCCGGCAGCGTCACAAAGCTGTGGCTTTTGACCGTCCCATCCCGGTGATAGCAGGTCATGCAGGTACCGGGCGCTGTCTTCACGGACATTTCCGCCCGGCCGTCCCCGTCAAAATCATAAACCATGAACTGGGTATAATGCGCTCCGGCACGGATATTTTTTCCCATGTCCAGCCGCCACAGCAACGTGCCATCCAGCCGGTAACAGTCCAGAATGCACCGCCCCGTGTAGCCTTTGATGGACACATCGTGGCTGTTTGTCGGATCCCACTTGACGATGTATTCATACGCACCGTCGCCATCCACATCGCCCACGGACATATCGTTGGCCGTGTATTCAAACCGCTCTCCGGCAGGTGTAACGCCGCCTTCCGGCTTTTTCAGCGGCAGATCCAGAAAGCCTTTTTCCCACACCTTCACGGGACTGCACGGCGCTTCATCTTCCGCCGCCACGGCGTAGGTGTCCGCATCTGCTCCGTCTTTGTCCAGATAGTTCGTGCTGTCCGTGACATACGCAATTTCTTTTCCATTGCGCAGGACGTGGAAGTTCGCTCCCAGCAGCCGCTTTTTGGTGCTGGCGTACACCTCCTGCCGGAAAAGTCGCCAGCTCAGGAAAACGCCCTGCGCCGTCCGAACAGCCACCAGTCCACGATCCAGCTTTTCCAGCTGCGGCTGCGGAATCGTCAGCACCGGCGAAATAATCTGCGCCGATCGTGCCTGCTCCTTCCCCTGCGCATCCAGCGCCACCGCATAAAAGCGGTACGGCCTGTCTAGCAAACGCAAGAAGACGCATGTCGTCTCTGTCGTTTCCGCCACCAGCTTGAAATTTTCCGCTGCCGTCTCCCGGTCTGACCAGAAAACACGCGTTTTGACCGCAGGAGCCGTCTGATCCCAGCTCAGAATCAGGCGTTTCTGCTCATTGATTGTCAGTTGCAGTTTCATGCGATTTGCCTCGCTTTGTTTTGTCGCCTCCTGCGCCTGTCAAGGAGCGCTGTCAGGAGGG
>CAZGKQ010000146.1:0-1257 GCA_964526125.1 uncultured Faecalibacterium sp. | reverse complement strand
CCGTGCTCCCTGACGGGGATTTCCAGCCCAATCTCCACGCTGTTCTGCTTCTGATAGACAGCCATGCCAAACACGCCTTCATCCATGCCGTTGCCTTCGCTGTCCATGATGGTGTCCAGCAGCATCTGCACGCCCAGCAGCCGAAGACCGTTTTCCTGCGCGTATTCACCCCATGTTTTGCCGTCCTGCGATTCAGGCCGTCCGGGATAATCGCCGTAACCACTCTGTCCTATCGGCGTACCCGGATACTGCTCCTCATCCAGCGCCAGCAGCTGCACATTCTCCACGCCCTCCGCCAGACGGATTTCGCCGGAAAGATACAGCGTTTCGTTGGCATACACGGCATCATCCATCACAAAAAGCACATCGCCTATCTGGAACGTTTCCCCGACCAGCCCGATTTTCAGTGTCTGATTTTCGAAAAAATTCTTGCCGTAAGACGTGCTGAAGAGCTGTTCCGTGTGCGTCAGAATGGCTGCACAGGCCGTCGTCAGCAGCAAAAGGAGCATCGCACAGACCAGAATTGACCGTCCCGGTAGTGCCAAATGGAAGGTGCGCTTTGCTTCAGCCGATGCAAGGCGCTCAAGCGTCTGGTCAATGCGCCGGTCAAAGCTGTCCGGGCGATTCTGATACAGTGCTTCCAGATTCATGCCTTCCAGCGCCTCCGGTTCATGGTGTGAAGACCGATTCTTCATCCTTCTCTCAACTCCTTTACTTCTGATTTTTCGCGCAACTGCTCACGTCCCCGGTGCAGGCGGCTTTTGACCGTTCCTTCCGCTGTTTTCGTCATGCGCGCAATTTCTGACACGGAATAATTCTCCACATAGTACAGCACCATCATCAGCCGCACCTCCTCCGGCAAAGAGGAAAACAGTTTTTCCAGCAGCAGTGCCTCCTCGGCTTCCGCCTGCGTTTTGCCCGGCGTGCCATGCAGCAGCAGATGATCTTCCGCCACCTGTTCCACGGGCTGCATCCGCCGGTTCTGGCGCATGACAACATAACATTCGTTGATGAGAATGCGCGTCAGCCACGTTTTCAGATGCGCTTCGTTTCGCAGCATCCATCGACCTCGCCAGGCCTTTTCCAGCGCCGACTGCACCGCATCCTCGCGATCCGCTTCATTGTCAAGCAGCGAGCAGGACACCCGGTACAGCGTCTGACGCATGGCCAGCACCTGCTGTGCAAAATCTTCCTGTGTCACACCAGCACTCCCTTCTATTCATTAGATGGTTTTCACGGCATATCCGTTCAGATTTT
>CAZGKQ010000145.1:3032-4424 GCA_964526125.1 uncultured Faecalibacterium sp. | reverse complement strand
ATTCAGCCGCCCGTTGCAGCGCTTCCTGAAGGGCATCGAAAATCCGTGCATTGGCCGCCATGTGTGCCATCGGGCGATCATAGACAACCTCGCCACCCATGATGTCGCCACATTTGCCACCGGCTTCCTCCACCAGCAGCGTCGCAGCGGCATAATCCCACGGCTGCAAGCGCCATTCAAAATGCCCGTCGCTAATGCCGCTGGCTACGTCGCAAAGTTCCTGACAGGCGCTGCCGTTACAGCGCAGATCGGCAATGTAAGGCAGAAGCTTCGTGACCGTTCTGCCTGTACGCTCAAACAGCTCTTCGTAATAAGGCGCTGTGCCAAAGCCAATGACGGCTCTTTCCAGCGGCATATCTGACACATGCAGCTTTTCTCCGTTGCAGTAAGCGCCTTTTCCGCGCTCTGCCAGATACATTTCCCGGCTGTAGGGATTGTACAGTCCACCCATCACCGGCTGTTTTCCCTCCACCGCGCCAATGGAAATCATGGAGCAGCGGCGACGGTGAAAATAGTTGGTTGTGCCGTCAATCGGGTCAATGATGAAGGTCAGTGCATCCGTGAGGGTCTGCTTTTCCCCTTCCTCGGCCAGAAAACGCGCCGATGGATACGCCTTTTGCAGCTTTTCCATCACCAGCTCCTGCACAGCAATATCCGCTTCCGTCACGAAATCGCCATGATGTCCCTTATCAAACACTTTTGGGGATTGAAAATCCAGCATCAGCTGACCGGCTGAAAGAAGAATTTCCTGAATGGCTTTCATGAAACATGCTCCTTTCCTTTTGCAACCCTTGCAGGTAACAGACGAACAATCACCAGCTCGCACGGGCAGCACAAGCGCGGTGCATTGGCGGAATTCGTCATGCCCCGGCTGACAAACAGGCGATTGTCCTCATAAAATCCGCTTGTTAATTTCGGCAACAGCCCCTGCCCGGGCGAATAAATCCCCTGCTGTCCGATGCGCACCTGTCCGCCGTGCGCATGACCGGAAAGCGTCAGATCCAGGTTCCATGGGCGCACCGTCTTCGCAAAATACTCCGGATGATGGCACAAAAGCAGCCTGTACCCCGGCTGCTCCGCCATTTGGCGCAGGAACTGTTCTTTCTCCGCCAGTTGTACCGCGCGCGACGGCTCGTTTTTTCCTCGCCGGACGCTGCTCAGTCCCCCCAGCGTAATTCCCCTGAAGGACACGAAATCATCGTCCAGCAGCACCACATCGCTTTTTTCCACATATGGCCAGTAGGCCGCCAGCTCCGGCAGTCGGCGCTCATGATTGCCGATGTTGTAGAAAGTTGGCGCGATGCGTAGCGCTTTTTCCAGAAAGTCAACCGCATTGTGCCAGCCGTGGCGACGATGGCGGTTGACCAGATCGCCACCAATCAGAATGGCATC
>CAZGKQ010000145.1:0-2932 GCA_964526125.1 uncultured Faecalibacterium sp. | reverse complement strand
TTGTGCTGGCTTTCCTGCACCGTGGCTTTCAGCGCCGCACGGGCAAACGTGTCGCTCGTCACCAGCGTCATTCCTGCGCCCAGCATCGCCATCAGCAGACACACGACAGCCATCAGGGCGGCCAGATAGCGCCCCAAAGCCATCAAGCTCGACGTTTTTCGCTTCACTCCGGCGTTTTTCATGGCAGCACCACCAGTTTCAGCACCGCTGTCAGCACCTCGCGTGCCGATGGAACCGCCAGACACAGCAGCCCCGTCAGCACCAGAAACGGCAGCGTCAGCCGCATCACCCTGCGTGAAATGGACATGATGAACCCTCCGATTCTGTTTGTTCAAACCACAAGCCTTCTGCGCCCTGCCCGGTCAATGATGCCGCGTGCTTTCGCGTGTCCGGCGACGTTTCTTCTGCACGGTTTCCTTCTGCGGCCCTTCTCCGCGCAGGGACAGCAGCTGGTCGCGCAACTTGGCGGCCTGTTCAAAGTCAAGCGCCTTCGCAGCGGAGAGCATCTGATCCTCAATCTGGCGCATCAGCGCAGCACGTTCCTCTTCGCTGATCGTTTCAGGCGCATCCGCCTCCGCCTTTTTGGTGATTTCCAGCACCTGATGCACAGCATTGCGCACCGATTCCGGCGTAATGCCATGAATACGGTTGTATTCCTGCTGAATGGCGCGGCGACGGTTCGTTTCGCTGATGGCGCGCATCAGGCTGTCCGTCATCACATCGGCATACATAATCACGCGGCCATCCACGTTTCGTGCGGCGCGGCCAATGGTCTGCACCAGCGACGTTTCCGACCGCAGGAAGCCCTCCTTGTCCGCATCCAGAATGGCCACCAACGACACTTCCGGCAAGTCCAGCCCCTCGCGGAGCAGATTGATGCCCACCAGTACATCATATTCGCCCAGCCGCAGCGCCCGAATCAGCTCCATGCGATCCATCGTCGTCACGTCGCTGTGCAGATAGCGCACGCGGATTTCCATGCCCTGCAAATACTCCGTCAGGCTTTCCGCCATGCGCTTGGTCAGCGTCGTCACCAGCACGCGCTGCTTTTTCTCCACCACCCGGTGAATTTCGCCCACCAGATCGTCCACCTGACCTGTCGCCTTGCGCAGAATAATCTGCGGATCCAGCAGCCCGGTAGGACGGATGATCTGCTCCACAATCTGCGACGCATGGCCAATTTCATAGAGGCCAGGCGTGGCGCTGACGAAGATGGTCTGGCCAATGCGCTGCTCGAACTCCTCAAACAACAGGGGGCGGTTGTCAAAGGCGGATGGCAGACGGAAGCCGTATTCCACCAGCTGTTCCTTTCTCGCCCGGTCGCCGTTGTACATCGCTCGAATCTGCGGCACGGTCACATGGCTTTCGTCGATGAAGCACAAAAAATCTTTCGGGAAAAAGTCCAGCAGCGAATACGGTGCGTCGCCAGGCTTCCGCCCGTCAAAATAACGGGAATAGTTCTCGATGCCGCTGCAATAGCCGATTTCGCGCATCATTTCGATGTCGTAATTCGTGCGCTGGGCGATGCGCTCCGCTTCCAGCAGCTTGCCCTCTTTGGTGAAGCGGTCAATCTGACTGCGCAGATCCTGCTCAATGACGGCGATTTTCTCCGACAGATGTTCCTGATTCGTCGCATAGTGGGTGGCCGGATAGACGCTGGCATGTTCCAGGGTGGACAGGCGGTGGCCACTGACCACCTCAAACTCGCTGATGCTCTCGATTTCATTGCCGAAGAATTCGATGCGCAGACCATGTTCTTTTTCCCCGGCCGGGATGATTTCCACCACGTCGCCGCGCACGCGAAACGTGCCGCGCTCAAATTCCACATCGTTACGCTCGTACTGAATGTCGATCAGCTGCCGCAGCAGGTCGTCCCGTTCCATCGCCATGCCGGGGCGTAGCGAAATCATCTGCCCCTCGTACTCACTGGGATCTCCCATGGAATAGATGCAGCTGACCGACGCAACAATGATCACGTCCTTGCGCTCGCGCAGCGCTGCCGTCGCACTGTGACGCATGCGGTCGATTTCCTCGTTGATGGCCGCGTCCTTCTCGATGTAGGTGTCAGAGGAGGCGATATAGGCCTCCGGTTGATAATAATCGTAGTAGGAGACGAAATATTCCACCGCACTGTCCGGAAAAAACGCCTTGAATTCGGAGCAGAGCTGTGCCGCCAGCGTTTTATTGTGGGCAATGACCAGCGTGGGGCGCTGCGCCTTTTCAATCACGCTGGCCATTGTGAAGGTCTTGCCCGAGCCGGTAACGCCCAGCAGTACCTGCCCCTTCATGCCCTCCTGAAGGCCACGGCTGAGCGCTTCAATGGCCTGGGGCTGATCGCCGCTGGCCTGATAGGGCGCTTTGAGTACAAACTTTCCCGACAGCGTTTCCTTCTCCATCCTGCAAAACCTCCCTGCGCCTGCATGTGGCTTAAAATCATGATCTGTGAACATGATAACACGTTTTGGGAGCGGTGTGAAGGGGAACATGGGAAGATTGCCATCCCTGCGCCGCAAAAGCACAGAAAAATGTAAAAGTCCTTTCTTCCTCTTTTCAAAGCCCGAAATTCGTGCTATGCTATAGAGGGAAATTTACGCCCCACCATCCCGGATGATGGCGTTTGCTGATGAAACGGAGGATGTTATTCCATGAAACGCACGATTTGCATCATTTGCCTTTTTATGTTACTGACCACCTCTCTGGCTGCGGCTGCCACCAAGCCGACCCCCACGCCGCCGCCCATCCAGATCACGGAGGAAGCCCCCACGGAAGTGCCGGATCAGATTCAGCAGGTGCTGGATATTGCCTACGAGGAATGGGAGACGCTGAACGGCAAAACGCTCAAAAACGTCAATAAATACACCGAATGGCGCGGCAAGGGCGTTGGCTTCGGCTGGTGCGGCGGCTACGTCACCTGGTGCATGATGCAGGCCGA
>CAZGKQ010000144.1:0-4477 GCA_964526125.1 uncultured Faecalibacterium sp. | reverse complement strand
ACTGCTCGGTGGCCAGCTCGTTGCAGTTCATGCGGAAACCGCCATCGCCGGTGATGTGCAGCACGGTTTTATCCGGATGAGACACCTGCGCGCCGATGGCCGCGCCAAGGCCGAAGCCCATGGTGCCAAAGCCGCCGGAGGTGAGCAGCTGGCCGGGATAATCAAAGTGGAAATGCTGAATCGCCCACATCTGATGCTGCCCCACGTCGGTGGCGACGATGGTATCCTGCGGCGTGAGACGGGCGAGGGAGGAAAGCACCTGACTGGGCGTGAGGTGATCGTCGGTCACGTCATACTCCGTTTCCGTCTTGAAGGAGAAAACGTAATCCTTCCACTCCGGATGCTTCATGGCCGGAACCTGCTCCAGCAGCAGCTCCAGCACGCGGCGTGCGTCGCCGATGATATGGTGATCGGTCTGCACGTTTTTGTTGATTTCGCTGCGGTCAATGTCAATCTGGACGATTTTCGCATTTTGGGCGAAGGTGGCCGGTTTGAGTGCCACGCGGTCGGAGAAGCGACAGCCCACGGCAATGAGCAGGTCGCACGCATCCACGGCCATGTTGGAAGCCTGAGAGCCGTGCATGCCGATCATGCCGGTGGTCAGCGGATTGCGTCCCCGGAAGCCGCCACCGCCCATGACGGTGATGGCCACGGGGGAATCAATGCGGTTGGCCAGTGCCTCAAACTCCCGATGCGCACGGGCGCGAACCACGCCGCCGCCGCAGATCAGCAGCGGCTTCTTCGATGCGGCAATCATGTCCGCCAGCTTCTCGATGTCCCGGTGGTCGGGTTCGGGGGCTTTGAAATTCTGGCTGGAACGCTTCATCAGCTTGCCCAGACGACCGGCCGTGCCGTGGGAAGAACGGGCGAGCGGCTCATAATCCGCCTTTTCTGCCGTGATGTTCTTGGGAATATCAATCAGCACCGGGCCGGGGCGACCGCTGCGCGCAATGGCAAAAGCCTCGCGCACCACGTCCGCCAGCTCCTCCACGGAGCGCACCAGATAGTTGCACTTGGTGATGGGCATCGTGATGCCGGTGATGTCCACCTCCTGAAAGGAATCCTTGCCCAGTAGCGATGTGCCGACGTTGCAGGTGATGCAGACAATGGGGGAGGAATCCATATAGGCGGTGGCGATGCCGGTGACCAGATTGGTGCAGCCGGGGCCGGAAGTGGCGAAGCACACGCCCACGCGTCCGGTAGAGCGCGCATAGCCGTCCGCCGCGTGGCAGGCGCCCTGCTCATGCGCGGTCAGAATGTGGCGGAGCTGCCCCTCCTGCTCGTAGTTGTACAGCTCATCATAGACATTCAGGATGGTGCCGCCGGGATAGCCGAAGATGGTATCGACTCCCTGCTCAACCAGACATTCCATCAAAATTTTTGCGCCGGTACACTGCATGAAAGAACCTCCTTGCCGATGCTCCGCTTCTTGCCGAGGCGGATGGCATTGTTTTTTTGTATCGAAAAAGCCTGCCGCCTAAAGTCAGGCTGCAGGCTTGCAAGCGCTTTGTCAATCCACCCCACCTGCACAGGTTTTGGAAGCGGTGGGCAGTTTCAGTGGATAGGACAATACTGGCAATGCAGAACGGACTTTTGAGCGAGGGTGGTCGGCTTCGTCATAATAAGTCGTACCAGCAGGCTAATCAGCAGCGCATCAATGACCAGTAGAGTCCATACAGTGTGCATCATGATCTGCTCCGTCCTTTCTGCTTTGTTTGTTCCACAAAAATTGTAACACAGAAACAGGGGGATGTCAATGTTTTTTTGATGTTCTTCATCATTCGGCAGGGAAGACGTGGAGAATACGCGCGAAATGCAGTAAAATCAAGGCGTTTGTCGAATGATGATAAACAGAAAAAGTGATGAAAACAAATGAAAAACAATCGAAAAACCAGAACGAAAAGGGCAATTGCAAATAACGTGTGTTTCTCGAAAAAGGCCTCAAAAGCCGAACAATTGCGCCGGAGAAGCTGAAAAGCTGCGCTTTTTCATCACGCGGAAAGCAGCACTGGCAGGAAGTGACGGTTGACAAAAAGGATGGAAGACGCTATAATCAACATACCCCATGGGGGTATATGAATAAACGGGAGGAAAGGCCATGGAAGAACATCCGGAAGTGACCTGCGAATGCGGTCATCGCACCAAAGAACGGTCGGAAGAGGAAATGAAGCACCTGATTCACCGGCTGAACCGGATTGAGGGACAGGTGCGCGGCATCCGCGGCATGGTGGAAAACAGCGCCTACTGCCCGGATATTCTGACGCAGGTGGCGGCGACGTCGGCGGCGCTCAATGCGTTCTCCCGGGAGCTGCTGGCGAGCCATATCCGCTCCTGCGTGGCGGAGGACATTCGCGCCGGTCATGATGAAGCGATTGACGAACTGCTGGGAACGCTGCAGAAGCTGATGCGGTAAATAAAACCTTGTGGAAGGGAATGATATAACGATGAAACAGTATACAGTCACGGGCATGTCCTGCGCGGCCTGTGCGGCGAGGGTGGAAAAGGCCGTCAGCGCCGTGGAGGGCGTTAAGAGTGTATCGGTCAGCCTGTTGACCAACGCGATGGGCGTGGAAGGAACGGCGGAAGCAGCCGCTGTCATTCAGGCGGTGGAAGCGGCAGGGTATGGCGCGAGCGTACAGGGAGCATCCAGAAGCGCGGAGGCCGCTCCTGCACCGGATGCGCTGGCCGACCGGGAAACGCCGCTGCTGAAAAGGCGACTGCTGTGGTCGCTGGGCTTCCTGCTGGTGCTGATGTATGTGTCAATGGGTCACACGATGTGGCACTGGCCGCTGCCGCCCTTCTTTGAGGGGAATCATGTGGCGGTGGGGCTGCTGCAACTGCTGCTGACGGTCGTGATTATGGTGATTAACCAGAAATTCTTCATCAGCGGCTTCAAAGCGCTGCTTCACCGCAGCCCCAATATGGATACACTGGTGGCGCTGGGGTCGTCGGCTTCCTTCGGCTACAGTACCTATGCCCTCTTCGCCATGACGGGCGCACAGGTGCAGGGCAACATGGAGGCCGTCATGGGCGGCATGCATGACCTCTACTTTGAATCGGCGGCCATGATTCTGACGCTGATCACGGTGGGCAAAATGCTGGAAGCACGCAGCAAGGGCAAAACGACCGATGCTTTGCGCTCCCTGATGAAGCTTGCCCCGAAAACGGCGCAGGTGCTGCGCGGCGGCGAAGAAGTGACGCTGCCCGTGGAGCAGGTGCAAAAGGGTGACACCTTCCTTGTCAGGCCGGGCGAGAGCATTCCGGTGGATGGGCGCGTGCTGGATGGCGTGAGCGCGGTGAACGAATCGGCGCTGACGGGCGAAAGTGTGCCGGTGGACAAGACGGTGGGCGACAGCGTATCGGCGGCGACGGTGAATCAGTCCGGCTTCCTGCGTTGCGAGGCGACGCGCGTGGGCGAAGATACGACGCTGAGCCAGATTATCCGCATGGTGTCGGATGCAGCGGCGACCAAAGCGCCGATTGCCAAGGTGGCGGATAGGGTTTCAGGTGTATTCGTGCCGGTGGTGATGTCGCTGGCACTGGTGACGCTGGTGGTCTGGCTGCTGCTGGGCGAAACGGTGGGTGAGAGCCTGTCCCGGGCGATTGCTGTGCTGGTGATTTCCTGTCCGTGCGCGTTGGGGCTGGCCACGCCGGTGGCGATCATGGTCGGCAACGGCGTGGGTGCGAAAAACGGCATCCTCTTCAAAACGGCTGCCTCGCTGGAAGAGACGGGTCGGGTGCAGATTGTGGCGCTGGACAAGACGGGAACCATCACAACGGGTGAAATGTGCGTGACGGATGTACATCCGGCACCGGGCGTGACGGCGGATGTGCTGCTGGCCGCAGCCTGCTCGCTGGAAGCGCCTTCTGAGCATCCGCTGGCGCGTGCGGTGATGAAGCACGCGCAGGAAAAGCAGCTTGTGCCGCAGACAGTGCAGGATTTTCAGGCACTGCCCGGCAACGGCCTTCGCGCGACGCTGGGCGGAGATCAGCTGCTGGGCGGCAGCATCCGCTACATGCAGGAAAACGCTACGCTGCCTGATTCGCTGGTGAAAGAGGCGGAAAAGCTGGCCGGGCAGGGCAAAACGCCGTTGATTTTCAGCCGGAATCATCAGGCACTGGGACTGATTGCTGTGGCGGATACCATGAAGGAGGACAGTCCGCAGGCCGTCCGGGAGCTGCAAAACATGGGCATCCGCGTGGTGATGATCACGGGCGACCATCCGAAAACGGCAGCAGCCGTCGGTCAGGCGGCTGGGGTGGATCTGGTGGCAGCCGGGGTTATGCCTTCCGGCAAGGCGGAAATCGTCCGCCAGCTGCAAAAAACAGGTCGCGTGGCGATGGTCGGGGACGGCATCAACGATGCACCGGCGCTCACCAGCGCAGACGTGGGCATGGCGATTGGCGCAGGAACAGACATTGCGATGGATGCGGCAGACGTGGTGCTGATGAACAGCCATCTTTCCGACGTACCGGC
>CAZGKQ010000143.1:0-4492 GCA_964526125.1 uncultured Faecalibacterium sp. | reverse complement strand
AAGGGCGGCCGCAACATGCGGTTCTCCGCGCTGGTGGTCGTGGGCGACGGCAAGGGCCGTGTCGGTGCTGGCATGGGTAAGGCCGTGGAAATCCCGGAAGCCATTCGCAAGGCCACCGAGGATGCCAAGAAGCACCTGATCACCGTCCCCATGGACGGCACGACGATCCCCCATGATACCACGGGTTATTTCTCCACCGCGAAGGTGGTGCTGCTGCCCGCTCCCGAAGGTACCGGCGTGATTGCCGGCGGCGCGGCTCGTGCTGTGCTGGAGCTGGCTGGTGTGTCGGACATCCGCACCAAGTCCTTTGGTACCAACAACCCCATCAACATGGTCAAGGCTACGCTGGAAGCGCTCAAGCAGCTGCGCAGCGCTGAGCAGGTCGCGAAAATGCGCGGCAAGACCGTGGAAGAACTGCTGGGCTGAGGAGGTAAAGGACAATGCTGAAAGTTACGCTCATCAAGTCCCCCATCGCGTCGCTGCCGGTGCATAAGGCCACCGTGGCAGCCCTGGGTCTGCGCAAGGTCGGTCAGACCGTTGTGAAGCCCGACAACGCGGCTATCCGCGGACAGATTTTCACCGTGAAGCACATGGTGAAGGTCGAAGAAGTCAACGAGTAAAGGAGGGTAAGCCATGAAACTGCACGAGCTGCATCCCGCCGAGGGTTCCACCACTGCTGCCAAGCGTCTTGGCCGCGGCGTTGGCTCCGGTCTGGGCAAGACCTCCGGTAAGGGTCACAAGGGTGCCAAGGCCCGCAGCGGCGGCGGCAAGCGCCCCGGCTTTGAGGGTGGCCAGATGCCCTTGTATCGTCGCGTTCCGAAGCGCGGCTTCACCAATATCTTTGGTACGAATTATGCGACCGTGAACGTCGAGAACCTGAATGTCTTTGAAGAAGGCACTGTGGTTGACGCTCAGGCGCTGATCGCTGCCGGCCTGATCCGCAAGGAGCTGGACGGCGTGAAGATCCTCGGCAATGGCGAACTCAGCAAGAAGCTGACCGTCAAGGCCGCAAAGTACACTGCTTCCGCGAAGGAGAAGATCGAGGCCATTGGCGGCACTGCCGAGGTGATCTGACATGCTTGAGACACTTCGCAAGCTGTGGAAGATCGATGATCTGCGGAAAAAGATTCTTTACACGTTCATGATGCTGATCGTGTTCCGTCTGGTTGGTGTGATTCCGGCGCCTGGCATTGATGCTGCGGCGCTGGCCTCCAACAGCGGATTTGCTGATCTGCCCCTGCTGAATATGATGCAGATGATGACTGGTAATGCCTTCGGTCAGATGACGATCATGGCCATGGGTATTACGCCCTACATCAACTCCAGCATTATCATGCAGCTGCTGGCTGTTGCTTTCCCGTCCCTCCAGCGCATGCAGGAGGAGGAAGGCGGCCAGGAGAAGATGGCTCGCATCACCCGTTATGTGACGGTCGGTTTGGCTGTTTTCCAGGCCATCGGCCTGTCCAATGCGGGCGGCTATGTGAAGGACGGTTGGTGGAACAATGTGCTGGTTGGTGTCAGCATGGCCGGTGGCTCTGCCCTGGCGATGTGGATCGGCGAGCGCATCACCGACAAGGGCATCGGCAATGGCATCAGCCTGCTGATCTTTGCCGGTATCGTCTCCAACCTGTTCAATGGTGTGGTTGGTAACATCAGCACGGCTGTGGCCTCGGGCGCTATGTCCTCCTGGCTGTCCGTCCTGGTGATTATCCTGATGCTGGTTCTGATGACCTTCGCTGTGACCTATGTTGACCTTGGCGAGCGCCGCATTCCGCTGCAGATCTCCAAGCAGGTCAAGGGTCGCCGCGTCTATGGTGGTCAGAACACCCACATGACCCTGAAGGTCGTTTCCGTTGGCGTGCTGCCCCTGATCTTTGCTTACAGCCTGCTGGCGTTCCCCGGAACGATTGGCGCGCTGGTTGCTCCCAACAGTGGTTTCACCAAGTGGTGCAACACTTATCTGCAGAGCGGATCCTGGGTCTACATGGTGATTTCTGCCCTCCTGATCGTCGGCTTTACCTTCTTCTATTCGGCCATCAGCTTTGATCCGAATAAGCAGGCGAAGCAGCTGATTGAGCAGGGCGCGACCATTCCTGGTCAGCGCGGTAAGAACATCCGCGATTACCTCGCCCGTACCACCAACCGCCTCAACCTGTTTGCGGCGCTGTTCCTGGCGGTGCTGGCTGTGGTGCCGACGCTGCTGACCTCCTGGGTCACCAGCCTCCCCTTCGCGGCTTCGTCCATCCTGATCGCTGTGAGCGTTTCTCTTGAAACGATGCGCACGATGGAGGGTGAAATGTCCATCCGCGGCATTGAAACCGACAAAGACAACGGCTTCATGTAATTATACGCAGGCCATGCACCGTTGGAACGTGTTTTCACGGTGCATGGCTTGTCTGCTATAGCGGAACAGACAGAAAAAAGTTGTGCTTCCACGCTTTTTCTGCATGTAGCGATAAACAGGCGAAAAGTTGCATATCGTATACAGGAATACTTTCTCGTGACTGTTTCAGAGAAGAAAGGAGCATCCGGATGAATATCATCTTCCTGGGACCTCCCGGTGCTGGCAAGGGCACGCAGGCGCAGCGCATTTGCAACGCGCTGAACATCCCGCAAATTTCGACCGGCGATATTCTGCGCCGCGCCATGAAGGAACAGACCCCCACGGGCCTGAAGGCCAAGAGCTACATTGATGCCGGAAAACTCGTGCCGGACGATGTGATCATTGACATTGTACGCGATCGTCTTGCGCAGGATGATGCGCAGCATGGCTATATTCTTGACGGCTTCCCCCGTACCGTGCCGCAGGCCGAAGCGCTGGAAGGCATCGCGAAGATCGACGCAGTGATCGATCTGGATGTGCCGGACGAGAAGCTGATTGCGCGCCTGAGTGGTCGCCGCGTATGCCTCAAGTGCGGTGCAACGTACCATGTTTCGCTGCTGGGTAACGAGACGAAGTGCGCGGCCTGCGGCGAAGAGCTGGTGCAGCGCAATGACGACAAGGCGGAGACGGTTCTCAACCGCCTGAACGTTTATCATGACCAGACGGCTCCGCTGGTGGATTTCTACCAGAAGAAGGGGCTTCTGCGCGTGATTGATGGCGATCAGGATATGGATACGATTTTCGCGTCCATCATGGCCATCGTGAAGGACTGAGATCATCATGATCAGCTTGAAAAATTCGGAGCAGATCGGCAAGATGCGCGACGCCGGTGCGCTGCTGTATGAGGTGCTTTGTCGCCTTCGCGAGGCGGTCAAGCCCGGTGTCAGCACGGCCGCGCTGGATGTCTATGCCGAGCAGCTCATCCGCAAAAATCATGCGATTCCCTCCTTCCTGCACTATGAGGGATACCCGGCCTCCATCTGCGCGTCGGTGGACGATGCGGTGGTGCACGGGATTCCCTCGGAAAAGCAGATTCTGCAGGAGGGTCAGATCCTGTCGATTGACTGCGGTCTGGTGCTGGACGGCTGGCAGGCGGACAGTGCATTGACGGTGGGCGTCGGGAAAATTTCGCCTGAGGCGCAGCAGCTGATTGATGTGACAGAGCAGTGCTTCTGGGCAGCCGCACGACAGGCCATCGTCGGCAATCGCCTTGGCGATGTGGGACATGCTGTGCAGCAGCTGGCGGAAAGCCATGGATACGGCGTTATCCGCGACCTGACAGGTCACGGCATTGGCCGGGAAATGCATGAAGATCCGCCCGTCTACAACTACGGCACGCCCGGACGCGGCCTGCGCATGCGCAAGGGCATGACCATCGCCATTGAGCCGATGATTGCCGCAGGGGACTGGCATGTGACCTGCGATCCTGACCAGTGGTGCTATCGCACACGCGACAGGAGCCTTTGCGCGCATTATGAGCATACCATTGCCATCCGCGAGGATGGATTGCCGGAAATTCTGACGTACCCCGGTTTCAAATGGGGGGAGGAATGAGAATGGAACGGCTGACAATGGAAGCAGGCCGGGTGGTTCAATCCACGCAGGGACGGGATGCCGGTCGGTATTTCGTCATCCTGAAGGTGCTGGACGAGCGCTATGTGCTCATGGCGGACGGCCAGAGTCGCCGGATTGATCATCCGAAGAAGAAAAAGATCATGCATTTGCGTCCTAAGCCTATTTTGGTGAATGTGGACGGCAGCACGCTGCCAAATCGGCATTTGCAGGACAGTGATCTGCGCAGGGCTTTGGCCGCGCACGGTCTGTCGCTGCGTGCGCAGAACGAAAACCCCCACGCGGATGCCGCGGCCGGGATGAACAAGGAGGACTGACATGTCCAAGAGCGACGTCATCGAACTGGAAGGCAAGGTCGTCGAGGCCCTTCCGAATGCGATGTTCAAAGTGGAGCTGCCTCAGGGTCATATTGTGACTGCCGTGATCTCCGGCAAGATGCGCATGAATTTCATCCGCATTTATCCCGGCGATAAGGTGAAGATTGAGCTGTCTCCCTACGACCTGAATCGTGGCCGGATCACCTGGCGCAGCAAAAAC
>CAZGKQ010000142.1:0-4525 GCA_964526125.1 uncultured Faecalibacterium sp. | reverse complement strand
GTGAAGTCACGCTTTTTCAGCGGCCAGAAGGCTCTGAGCAGCAGCAGGCGCAGCTTCTTCACAGGCGACAGCGCCTGAAAAAGCGTTTCATAGCGCTGCCGAACCGCCGCCGTGTCGCCGGGGCGCATGGTATGATGCGCGTAGAAGGCCAGCGTCTCGATTTTCCCGACCAGCGCCAGCGAATCCGGTACGCCGTCCGTCTGTGCCGCACGGTTGAGGAACGCCAGCGGCGTTTCGTCCATCCTGCGCCGAATGTTCATGACCAGCAGCTCGTCATGCACCGCCTGCATCCAGATCAGGCAGCGCGCCGTTTCGTCCTTTTCGCGCATGGCCTGCATCTGCGGCAGCGTCCAGACAATCCGCGCCACCACCGCCAGCAAAATCAGCAGCAGCCATAGCCACCAGCGCGACGGCGAATCTTCTTCCTGCTCCTCCTCATTCGACGCTTGTGGCGTGGGCGTTTCGGTCGGCGCATCCGACGGTTCGGGCGTGTCTGTCGGCTGCATGGTGGGCGTGGGCTCGTCCGCTTCGCCGCCCGTTTCCGGAGAAGGCGAGGGGGAGGGAGACGGCGACGGTGTGGGAGAAGGCGTTTCGGAAGGCGATGCAGAGGGCGTGGGCAGTTCCTCCGGAGACTGCTGTGCCGCACCGGCCTGTTGCGTGGTTGTCCATGGCGTAGCATCGAACGTAACCCAGCCGAGGCCGTTCAGGTAAACTTCCGTCCAGGCATGGGCGCTATTGCCCGTCACAATCGCCTGGCCGCTGTCGCCCACATCGGCCACGAAGCCTTCCACATACCGCGCCGGAATCCCCACCATCCGGCAAAGCACCGTCATGGCTGTGGCAAAATGCGTGCAGTAGCCCTCCTGCGTGACCAGCAGAAAGGTGGATACGAAATCCATATTTGTCGCCTGTTCCGCCACATCCAGCCGGTAGCGGAAATTCTTTTGCAGATACGACTGGATATTCAGCGCCTGTTCATAGGGCGTTTGCCCATCCCCGGCGGCCTCTCGGGCGAAATTGAACAACCGCTGCTCCAGATGCGACGGCAGTGCGGTGTATTGCTCCAAAATCTCCGCATACTGTTCATCCGTCTGCTGCGCGGCCTCGTCAATCAGAGCGCTCAGCCCTTCTTGACCGGCCATCAGTTCCAGATACTCCGCCGTCCAGCAGTCTCCGGCTTCCAGATTGCGCGTCGCAAACACTTCCCCACCAGCGTTGAAGTAAGGCACGATGCTGGTGTCCGTTTGCAACGTGCGCAGACGCTGGGGGACAAACAGGCTGCTGGCGCTGTCCGCCAGAATGGTCACGGTCACGCGCTTTGTTTCCAGCGACGCGGCATCATTTTCCGTCGGGCGTTCCTGATCGAATACGCTTTTGCGCATATCCTGCCAGCGAAGGCTGCTCCACAGATAGCGTCGTCCGCCTGTTTCGTCAACCCACATACTGCCCGTATAGGTGCTTTTGCTGACGGCACGCAGATAGATGCGACCACTGCCCTCTACGCGCAGCACCGGTTGGTCATTCGGCTCTGCCGGCCCACCCAGCTGCGTTCGTCCCTGCGGATAGTACCCCTGCGAAGCAAGGGAAAACACGTCACGCGGACTGGTAAAGAAGAGATAGTCATAGATTTTCTGACGAATCGCCGAGGTCGCCTCTTTCATCGGCTCAATGGTGATGCCGCCAACGGCGACACCCGTAAAGCTCAGCAGCACGACCGCCAACACCATCGCCAGCACCCTTGGAAAGCGGACGCTGTTTTCATTGCCCGACATCAGCACCAGCGTCACGCAGGCCATCAGCGCCGGAAACAGCGCCCACGCCGCATCCTGCCGCCCAATGACCCACAGCGTCATTGCCAGAATCGCCACCAGCGTCGCACTGGCCTGTGCGCCGACCCGGAAGCTCGTCAGCCCGTAGGCCGCCAGCCCCATCACAAAGCCCAGCAGCAGCGCATACGGTTCCTGTACCAGCGGCAGCGCCGTTGTCAGCCCCGACGCATACAGCGTCAGCGCACGAATCACCTCGACCAGATCCATCCAGCCACCGAGCAGCAGCCAGATTCCTGCCGTCACCCCCAGCCCGGTCAGCGCCACCGGCCGTCCCCGGGGATGAAGCGCCGACAGTGACATCACCGCCACGCTTGCGCCAGCCACCAGCAGAGCCGAAGGCCACAGCGCCAGCTCATTGGTGATGCAGAGGATCGTCAGGATTACGCCCGATGCCATCAGCAGCGCCAACACGCCGCGAGAAAGCCCATTGCGCCATTTCGCCTTCAGACCTGTCCCTCCTTCTCTCTCCGTCCGGCTTTACACCGGCAGCGGACGCACATAGCCAACCTCCACGCCGACCTCCTGCAAGCTGGCCACCAGTGGCAACAGCAGCGGATCTTCCGGCGTGTGGGTAATCAGATACAATCTCACATTGGGTCCCATTCGGCGCATGGAAATCATCACATCCACCATCTGGCTGTCCAGCCGCGCCGTCATCACCACCGTGCAACCCACGCGGCGCATTCGCCGCATTTCCAGCATCAGCACCCGAGCAAACGGCTCCGTGTCCGAAAAATCGACGCGAGCCAGATTTTCCAGCAGCAGCGGCAGTCCCATGTCCTTATCCAGCTCCACCGGATGCTTGCCCATGATCGGCAGCCGCGCCGGATGCTCCGCCTTTTCCGCCTGCACCATGACCGAGGCCGCCGTTTCCAACAGCGCGTCGCGCAGATCGGCTTCCTGCTCGCTGTCGGCCTGACGGGGCGGCGCGCCGCAGTCCAGCAGCACCAATGCATCGGACTGCACCGGATCTTCAAAGCGGCGAACCAGCGCTTCCTGCTTTCTGGCGGAAAGTTTCCAGTGAATTTTCTTCATCGGGTCGCCCGGCTGGTAGGTACGCACCTCCGCCGGGTTTGTCACGTCCTCCGAGGCGCGCGCCATCGCTTCCGTGCCAGTTTCTCCTGCCGAAAGCGTCAGGGGTGCAATGTCGAAGATCTGCGGCAGCACCAGCAGCTCCTCCCCTTCCGCCTCCGGATAAACCGTCATGCAGCATATGCCCAGCAAGTCGTCAATGCGCACCGATTTCACGCCCGGCCGCACCGCGCCCACATGCGCCGCACGGAAGGCCATTTGCAGCACCTGCTTTTTGCCGCCGTCCTGCATGGCTTCCTGCACCTCGCCGTCCAGCGCGTCCGTCAGCTCCGCATCCAGCGGCGCAATGGGAATCCAACTCTGGTGGCTGACCGTCACCGTCAGCTGCACATCCTCGCCGCGCTGCACCGTCCTGGCACTGATCTGCTCCGACACCTTCAGCGTGTTCGCCGCCCGGAACACGCCGAAAATCCCCACCGCGCAAAGCAGCAGGATCATCACGCCCAGCATCAGGAACAGCGGACTGCCGGTGGAAAACGCCACCGTCAGCATGGGCAGAATCATCATCGTGGGAATCAGCAGGTGCATTTCCACCCGGCGATGGGTCTGCTTCTTTTTTTTCATCGCGTTCATCGGCTTTTTCACAGTTTCACCGGTACGACAGTCGTTTTCAGGATTCGGCGCACGACCTCCTCCGCCCGGATGCCCTTCATGCGTGCCTCCGGACTCATCACCAGCCGGTGACTGAGCACCGGCACGGCCATGTGCTGCACATCCTCCGGAATAATATAATCGCGACCGGCCAGCAGCGCACAGGCCTGCGCACCATGAATCAGTGCAATCGCCGCACGGGTGGACGCACCCAGCTGAAGCGCCGGATCCTGCCGCGTCTTCGCGGCAATCGTCGCCACATAGGAGCGTACTTCCGGCGAGCAGTAAATCTGCATCACCATCTGCTGCATAGCCATTACATCCGCCGCCGTGCAGACCGGCGAGAGCGTCGCCATCGGCTTCACCACGCCGGAATAGCGTTCCAGCACGTCCATTTCCTGCTCAATGGTCGGATAACCAATGGAAATACGCAGGAAGAAGCGATCCATCTGCGCCTCCGGCAGCGGATAGGTGCCGACAAATTCCCCCGGATTCTGCGTCGCCAGCACGATAAAAGGCTGCGGAACCGGATGCGTCACGCCGTCCACCGTCACCTGCTGTTCCTCCATCACTTCCAGCAGCGCGGACTGCGTTTTGGGGCTGGTGCGGTTAATTTCGTCCGCCAGCACCACCTGACTCATCACCGAGCCTTCCCGATATTCCGTCTCCCCCGTTTTGAAATTCACCAGCGTATAGCCCGTCACATCCGAGGGCATCAGATCGGGCGTAAACTGAATGCGGCGGAAGGAGCAATCCAGCGATTTTGCCAGCGCACTGGCCAGCGTCGTTTTGCCAACGCCGGGAACGTCCTCAATCAGCACATGCCCCTTGCACAGCAGCGCGATCAGCGCATATTCGATGGCCTCCTGCTTTCCTACAATAACCGTGCTGATGTTGTTCATCAGCATTTGCACCATTTGCCTTGGCTGCATACAGCGCCTCCTGCTTTCTTTTTTCGCATGGTATCAGTATACCCGTTTTCGGCGGATATTGCAAGTAAAGAAGGGAGTTTT
>CAZGKQ010000141.1:0-4526 GCA_964526125.1 uncultured Faecalibacterium sp. | reverse complement strand
GGGAAGCGCCGGAAGACGACGTGTTTGATTCACGCGCATTTTATGCCGGAAAAACGGCATCGGATGGCGAAAAGCGATACATCTTCGGCTGGAATCCGACCCGGGAGGGAAACCGGGACGATGGCGCTTTCCAGTGGGGAGGGCATTTGATTGTTCATGAGCTGTGGCAGGATGAAACGGGTGCGTTGCGCGTCAAAATGCCGCAATCCTATGCCGAAGCTTTCTGTGAGCCTGTCCCTGTGACGCTGAATGCAGCCCGTTATGCGGATGGATGGCAGCTTGGTCGTCGGGACGGCTATGCGGAAATCTGCACCAATGCGCCGCTTCCGCCGCAATGCATGGTGGTGGCGGAAATCGAGGTGCAGGAAGGCACGCATCAGTTCGGAATGCGCTTCCGCTACGATCCGGAGAAGGACACCTCCTACGCGATGGATTATTTGCCGGCCGGCAGGCAGTGGCGTTGCACAACCATGCCGCGAAATTCCTGGGGCAAGATGGACGAATTCAGCTTGCAGCGTGTCATGCCTGAAAAGCAGACTCGCATTATGCATGTCAGGCTGTTGCTGGATCATGATATAGTCACGTTGTATGTGGACGATATGTTGGCACTCAACATGCGTCTCTGCAACGGAACGGCGAACTTCCTGGCGCTGTATGTGTGTCATGGGGCGGCGAAAGTCAGGAGGTTCGAGGTGCATCGGATTTCGGAAGAAGATTGATAACTGGATAAGCGAAAAGCGCTGTAGGCTTTGTGATGGCAGAGTTACAGCGCTTTTTTGCTGTTTGCAATGGCGGAAACACGTCAGGCTGCCTCTTCCCTGAATTTCTGCCTGAACCTTTACTTTTGGCCGCTTTCATGGTATGATAATATGTCACAGCATGCAAAAAACAGGCATTGTCGGCGCAGCCTGCCAAAAGGCGCGCCGAAGAAACAGAAAGTGGGGAACACAGGGCAATGGCTTTCAAATTTGCGTTTGTGGGGCAGGATATACCGATGCACCTGCCGTTTTTGCTGGTAGATTTTCTCTATGCCGGGAAGGAAGAGGGCATTCTGGCGGTGGAGGAGAAAAACGCCGCGATGCAGGATGTGCTGAGAAAGTACGGCGAGGCGATCGTGTATGCCAGCGGGCAGAAAGCGCAGATGGTGGTTTCCGGCAACCGGCAGGAGGTGCTCATGGGCGCGGACTGCGTGGTGTACGCCGGGGACTGCATGGCGGCCACGCGCTTCCGGCAGGATCGGGATGCGCTTTCCGGCGTAAAGGAGGATGACCCCGGGCTGTCGGATCAGGCACGCGTGCACGGCGGCATTGAGGGGCTGTTGCATACGCTCCGGCAGGGGGAAAATATCCTCACGCTGTGCAGGCAGATGCGCAGCGCATGCCCCAACGCACTGGTGATTACGCTGGGACAGCCGGTCGCGCGGACGACGCAGCTCTTTCTGGGGGCTGGTTTCCAGTGCTATGGGCTGGATGATGCGGCACATCGTGGCAATACGCCCTCGCAGATTGCGAAGCTGATGTTCCGCAAGCCGGACGCGGTGGAAAGCGTCACCGCCGGTCTGCCGGGATTCTCCTTCCTGCTTTCTATGACGGAAAAGGGCAAACAGGTCAACCTGCTTCCGGCTGTGCGCCAGCTGGCGCAGGAAGATAAGCTGGGTCGGCTGACGCGGCGGTGGCTGGGGTGGTTTGATGCCGTGGCCGTGGGCGACGTGGTGCGCCATGCGGAATTCCTCGCCGCGCAGGACGATTATATTCCGGCGGAAAATCCGGAATTCGGCGAAAGCATCGAGCGCCGCAAGGAGCGCATCGCCCGGATGAACACCATCGGCCACGAGGGCGCAAAAACGCCGGACGGCATGACCGCGCAGCTACTGCTGCTCAAGGATACGCCGCCCACGCGCCCGGTGCAGCTGGCACTGGCGGTGCTGCGGAAGGAAACGACGGTGATTCCGGCGGTGGCGCATCGCAATCAGGGGGATTTGCCGCAGCTTTCGCCCATGGCCGTGGTGGAAAGCGACCTGCATTTGCAGGAGGGAAAGCCGGTGCCGCAAAAGCTGAAGCTGCCCACGCCACTGGCGCAAATCATGAGCGATATTGATGAAACAAACCGCCTGTCCGCCCTGGCCGCCACGGGGGACTGGACAGCGCTGCGCGAGGCCGTGGAGATGGATCCGGCGCTGGAAGGGCTGGATCGCCTGTATGTGCAGGAGGTTGTGCGGCGGCTGGTGCAGCTCAACGGCGACGTGCTTTCCCGGCTGGTGGACGACGATGAGGACGAGCTGTAAACATCGCGACGGCGCAGGGACGCATTGATAAAGGAGAAAAACATGTTTTTAGCAGATACATGGGAAGATTATGAGGTGCTGGACACGGGCGACGGCGAAAAGCTGGAACGCTGGGGAAACGTGATTCTGCGCCGTCCGGATCCGCAGACCATCTGGCCGAAGGCGGATCCGAAGCTGTGGAAACAGGCACAGGCGCATTATCATCGCTCGGAAAAGGGCGGCGGCGAGTGGGAATTCCTCACCCGGCTGCCGGAACGCTGGGTCATCCAGCATCAGGGGCTGCAATTCTATGTGCGTCCCACCGGCTTTAAGCATACCGGACTTTTCCCGGAGCAGGCGGCCAACTGGGTCTGGATGCAGGAGCGCATCCGCCAAAGTGGCCGGAAGGACGTGCGCGTGCTGAATCTGTTTGGCTACACGGGTGCGGCGACACTGGCGTGCATGGCCGCCGGTGCCCATGTGACGCATGTGGACGCGGCGAAGGGCATGGTGCAGTGGGGGAAGGAAAACCGCGAGCTGTCCCGGCTTCCGGAAGAAAAAAGCCGCTGGATTGTGGAGGATGCCCTGCGATTTGTGCAGCGTGAAATCCGCCGCGGCAATACCTATGACGGCATTTTGATGGATCCGCCCAGCTATGGCCGTGGCCCCTCGGGCGAAGTGTGGAAGCTGGAAGACGAGCTGTACGGGCTGGTGGACACCTGCGCCAAAGTGCTTTCCGACCGGCCGCTGTTCTTCCTCATCAACAGCTACACCACCGGCTTTCAGGCCAGCGTGCTGAGCAATATGCTCATGAAGTGCGTCTGCGCGCGTCATGGCGGCGTGATTGACGCGCAGGAGCTGTGTCTGCCGGTCACGACGGGCGGCGTGCTGCCCTGCGGCGCAAGCGGAAGGTGGTCGTCCCGATGAATGAAATTCCGATTCAGCTGTTGTCCAATATTGCGATTCAGTATGAGGATAATCATGTGCTGGTGGCTGTCAAGCCGCCGAACATGCTCTCTCAGGCGGACAAAACGGGCGATACGGATATTCTAACGGAGCTGAAAAGCTACCTGAAGCTCAAATACAACAAGCCCGGCCAGGTTTATCTGGGGCTGGTGCACCGCCTGGATCGGCCTGTAGGCGGCCTGATGGTGTTTGCGCGCACGAGCAAGGCGGCCTCGCGGCTGTCGGCGCAGATGCGCGAGCATGAAATGGGTCGGGAGTACCTCTGCGTGGTGGAAGGCAACGTCAAGGATCGCTTCACCTGCATTGACTATCTGAAAAAGAACGAATTCCTGAACAAGGTGCAAGTCTGCGATGCGGACGAGCGCGGCGCGCAGCTGGCCATGCTCAGCGGCGAATGCATCGCGCGCAAAAACGGCACGGCGCTGTGTGCCATCCGCCTGCAAACGGGGCGGAATCATCAGATTCGCGTGCAGATGGCGAACATGGGCGCACCGCTGTGGGGCGATAACAAATACGGCCACGGCATATCCGGCCAGCAGATTGCGCTGTGGGGCTACCGGCTGGTGTTTGAGCATCCCACACGCCGGGAGCGCATGACCTTCCACGATTTGCCCTGCGGCTCGGTGTGGAACTGCTACGCCGATGAGCTGACGCTGATGGCCGAGAGGCTCCAGCGTTCCGCCGAGGCCATCCTGAACCCGAATAACGGAGGAGAACAAACGTGACAAAGCCTTTTTCCTATGAGCTGAAACATATCTGCAAGCAGTCGGGCGCGCGCCTGGGCGTGCTGCATACGCCGCATGGCGATATTCAAACGCCCATTTACATGCCGGTGGGCACGGCGGCCTGCGTCAAGGCCATGACACCGCGCGAAATGGAGGAAATCGGCACGCAGATTCTGCTGTCCAACACCTACCACCTGCACCTGCGTCCGGGCGAGAATCTGGTGGAGGAAGCCGGTGGCCTGCACCGCTTCATGAACTGGAACAAGCCGATCCTGACCGATTCCGGCGGATTCCAGGTCTTTTCGCTCGCCGGCATCCGCACCATCAAGGAGGAGGGTGTGACTTTCCAGAGCCATCTGGACGGCAGCCGCCACTTCATCGGCCCCGAAGAGTCGATGGACATCCAGCAGAAGCTGGCTTCCGACATCTGCATGGCATTTGACGTGTGCAGCCCCTACCCCTGCGATTACAAGACCGCGAAGGAAAACATGGAGCGCACGCATCGCTGGGCAGAGCGCTGCAAAAATCACCACACGCGCGAGGATCAGGCGCTGTTCGGCATCGTGCAGGGG
>CAZGKQ010000140.1:2105-4567 GCA_964526125.1 uncultured Faecalibacterium sp. | reverse complement strand
CCGGAACAGGATGACCATCATGAAGCCTGATCTGCATACCCACACCACCGCTTCCGACGGGCTTTATTCGCCCCAGCGCCTGCTGACGCTGGCGGAGGAATATCATATCACCCTGCTGGCGATCACCGACCACGATACGTTTGACGGCGTGGAGTCGCTGCACAATCAGGCCACGCCGATGCCGATATTGCCGGGCGTGGAGCTGTCCCTGCGCGATATGCACGGGCTGCACCTGCTGGGCTACGGTCTGCGCCGGGATACGCCGCTGCACCGCAAGGTACGCGAGCTGGCGGAAAAGCGCATCAACCGGGCGCAGCAGATGCTGGATAAGCTGGACGCGCTGGGTTATCCGCTGGATCGGCAGCAGCTGGCCGCGATGGCGCAGGGGAGCGTGGGTCGCCCCCACATTGCGCGCGCGATGGTGGAAAACGGCTATGTGGCGGATGTGAAGGAGGCGTTTGATCGCTTCCTGGGCGATGACGGCCCGGCCTATGTCGGCGGAGAACGCCTGAGCATGGCAGAGGCGCTTCCGCTGATGCAGCAGAGTGGCTTTGTGCCGGTGCTGGCGCATCCGATGGAGCTGCACCAGACGGACGCGATGCTCCGCGTGCTGCTGGAAAAGTGGCAGGGCATGGGGCTTCGCGGCGTGGAGGTGTATCATCCGTCCGCCGGAAAGGCGATGCCACTGCTGGAACTGACGGCGCGGCGGATGGGCTTTCTGGTGACGGGCGGAAGCGATTTCCACGGCGATGGCGACCGGCATGGCCTTCCGGGCTGCACAGCGGCCATGTGGCCACGCGCCGCGCAGGACGTGGCGGCGTTGCTGGAAGCCGTCCATGAATGATACGAAAAACAGATAGGCAGGACAATCATCAGAAGAAAGGGGTGCTGCCCGTGACGCAGGATGAGGAAAACAAGCCGCGACGGCGACGGACACAGATGTACGCCGGACAATACGGCGAACAGAAAGACGATCTGACGGCGCATGGCGCACAGGAACCCCGGGCGCGGCAGACGGCGGAGGTCAAGCCTCAAAACGCCAATTCGCAGGGGGCGTACTCGCCGGAGGATGGCGTTCGGCCACTGGCGCAAACCGCCATCCCCCTGATGCCACAGCCCACAGAAACGAAAAATCAAAAACGCACGACGGCTTCTGCGCAGGGGATGCCACCTTCGTCGTGGAGGCTCCCGACGCAGGGGGCACAAACCACGCAGGGGACGCTCCCCACGCAGGGGCTCCCCACGCAGGAAACACCCCCCACGCGGACATACCCTGCACAGAGCTATGGGCGACCGACGCAACAGCAGGTCGCCAATCCGACCTGGAATCCGCAGCAGCCTTCCGGTTATCGTCCGACACAGGGACAACAGCCCTGGCCGATGAACGGCACGGGCACAACGCCGCCGAATCAGACAGCGCCCTATTTGCCGCGCCAGCAGGGGCATCAGGGACAGCCGTCCCCCCATCAGCCCTCCTACGGCTGGCATCCGTCGCAGACGGGCGGTGGCAATCCGCCGCCGAATCAGTATGGCGGCTTTCAGGCGGCCTCGGGCAGAAATCCCGACAGGCGTAGAAAAAAGCCCGGCTTTTCACTAAAAAAGCTTCTCAAGTGGGGCGCAATGGCGCTGGGCGTGGTGCTGCTGGTGCTGCTGGTGCGTCAGGTAACGGAAAATGTGCAGGAGCAGAACCAGTATCACGCCCTGGTGGCCTCGGTGGAGGCCTACGAAGCGCGCTATGTGCCGGGCGTTTATGTGGACGGCATTGATCTGGGCGGTATGACGCGCGAGGAAGCCGAAAGCGCCGTGACCGCACAGGCCAACCAGCAGCGCGACAGCTGGAAGGTGCGTCTGATGCTGGAAGGGCTGCTGGTGCAGGAAATTACCAGCGCAGATCTGAACATGACCGTGGACGTGCAGGAAGCGCTCGATGAGGCGTGGAAGCCCGGCCACACCGAAGACACGGTGGAAGCGCGCCGGGCGACGATGGATGCGCTGCTGGAAGCGCCCTATGAAGGCTATTCAGCACTGCCCAGCAGCGACAGCACCGTCATTGACGACATTCTGCTGTCCATCTCTACCAAAGCCTACATCAGCCCGGTGGATGCCCAGATCGTGTTCGACCCCACCAACTTCAACAAGCCGCTGAGCATCACGCCGGAGGTGATGGGGCGCTACATCGACATGACCGAGGTAAAGCAGCAGCTCTACCAGATGGTCTCCTCGCTGGAAAGCGGCGAAATCACGCTGGAAATGCAGGAGATTGCCCCGAAAACGACGAAAGCCATGCTGGAATCAAAAATTCAGCTGCGTGCCACGGCTTACACGCCCATTTCCACCACCAGCACGGAGAACCGCAACAAGAATATTGACGTGGCGTGCAGCCGCATCAACGGCCTTGTGCTTCAGCCCGGGGAAACGTTCTCCTTCAACACCACGGTGGGCAACCGCACGAAGGAAAACGG
>CAZGKQ010000140.1:0-2005 GCA_964526125.1 uncultured Faecalibacterium sp. | reverse complement strand
GGGGGCTGCGGCGCTTTGCCACGCCAGCGATTTTCAGGCGTGGTGGCACAAAAAACAGGCGGCGCATCGGTTAAAATGCGTCGCCTGTTGGAATTTCCGGGGAAGAATTACAGCTTGGTGATCACGAAGGTCACTTCGCCACCCTCAACGGGTGCGATGATTTCCTGCGTGGTATCGAACTCATAGCCTTCCGGAATGGTCAGCACATGCAGAACGTAAGCGTAGGAAGCCGCGTCGAAAGCCAGCACGCCGTTCTCGTCCACGGGGGAGGGGGTGCAGGATTCGTCGGTGCAGACATTGATGATCACGCCGGTCACCGGATCGCCGTTCTGGTCAACGCACTTGATGGTGTAGGAGGACACACCGGCGATTTCGTCCGTCATACCTGCAATCGCGTCGGTGGAGGGCAGGGTGCCGTCGGCGTACTTCCAGCCTTCCAGACCGAAGCCGTACTCGTTCACATAGGCCACGAAGCCGTTGGCATTCTCTTCAGAAGCGTGAGCGATAGCGGTCGCCAGCGTGATTTCGCCGCCGTTCAGGTACAGGGTGTAGGTGCTGTAGGGATAGCCAGTGGTTTCGTTGCTGTCGATCGGCATGCTCAGATAGTAGCCGTCTTCACCGATGGTGGCATCGGTCAGCGTGTAGTAGCCGCCGTCCGCGTTGCAGTAGACGAAAGCCGCATCGGGATCGCTGTTTGCATCCAGCGTCACCTTCACGTTCACCATGCCGTCAACGGGCGTAACAACATAATAGTTGCAAATGCCGAACTGGCTCATCAGGTTGAAGGAAGGATCGACATAGAAGATCTGCTTTGCGTCGCCCGTGAATTCCAGGGTGCTCGCCTTGGCCACGGGGTAAGCGGGCAGCGCCGCCAGCGCCGCAGCAGCCGCATCACCGGACAGGACGCAGACATTGTCCAGATAGACCTTGTCGTCGTTGTCGCTGGTGTACATATCCTTGACATAAGCCAGGGTCACGGTGTAGGTGCCGTCCGCAGTGAATTCGTAAGCGTAGGTGGACCAGTCACGCACGCCGCCGAAAACCTTCTTCTGCGCGCCGTCGACATAGAAGGTCAGCAGGTCGCAGCCGGCCTCGGTGGACACCTTGTAGTCGAAAGCCAGCACGTCGCCAGCCTTGGCTTCCACCGTCACGTTGACGGAAGCCGTGGTGCGATCCTGCTGCGCATTGCTGTTCACAACGTAGGTGCGGTCGCCATCGGTTTCCACCAGCATCGGCCAGGTGTTTTCGTCGTCGGGGTTGACAAAGGCCAGGGTGCCGCCTTCCACGTTCAGGGCAGCCGCCAGGGTCGCTTCGTCCTCAGCCGCCACGTTGGGCTTGGCCGCAGGAATTTCGTCCAGCACGATGCTCTCGGTGTACTCATCGCCAACGAAAACATCGAACAGACGGGTGAAGTTGCCCAGAGAGGTCTGAGAACCGGCTTCCATGAAAGCCACGTTGCCGAAGCGGTCAACCACCAGCGAGGTGGGGATGCTATTCAGACCGAAAGCGCTGAAGATGCCCGTCTCATCGCGGCCGACGGGGAAGGTCATGCCGTATTCCGCAGCGAAAGCGGTCAGCGTTTCCATGTCGTCTTCTTCTTCGATGGAAAGGGCGAAGATTTCAATCTTGTCCTTGTACAGCTCGTAGGCTTCCTCCATGTAGGGGAATTCCTGACGGCACGGGCCGCACCAGGTTGCCCACAGGTTGATGAGCACCATGTCCTTCTCCTTGAGCACTTCGGAGAGGGTGTAGGACGTGCCATCGATGGCAGTAAAGGTGAAATCGGGCAGGGGAGCGCCAACCGCGTAGGTAGCGGCTTCTTCCTCCGCCAGTGCCACACAGCCCAGGCACATGGCCAGAGCAAGAAGCAGAGCCAGAATCTTTTTCATACCGGGTAAGCTCCTTTCTTTGTTCCCAACGAACTTCCTATAAATCCATCAGGGTAATCAAATTATAGCCGGTTTGAATTCCCGTGTCAACCAAAAAACTTCATAAATACAATTGC
>CAZGKQ010000139.1:0-4603 GCA_964526125.1 uncultured Faecalibacterium sp. | reverse complement strand
TCCGGGAACCATTTCGCCGTCAGTGCCGCCCCCGGCACACGCGCCAGCGCCACCGCCGCCATGTTATGCACAAACGACAGCATCGACTTGCCACACGCACAGAAATAGCCGCTGAAGCAAAAGTGAAACCCGGCAAACAGGCAATCCCAGCTGTAGCCGCGCATGTAGTCGCCGCCAGCCTGAATCACCGCTGCATCCGGCGTGAAAAGCGCCACCACATCGTTGGCCAGCCATTGCATGCTCACAGCAACGACCAATCCAAATCCGGCGGAAATCATCATGGCTACCTTCATCGTCTGCCGGGCGCGCTCCGGCTTGCCTGCGCCAATGTTCTGCGCCCCCAGCGCCGAAACGGTGGACAGCATGGAGGATGGCACGAGGAACAGGAAACTGATGACCTTTTCCACAATGCCCACGGCGGCGCTGTCCGTCAAGCCGCGACGGTTGGCAATCACCGTAATCAGCAGGAACGCCACCTGAATCAGGCCGTCCTGACAGGCAATGGGCAAACCAATGCGGAGGATGCGCCCGGTCACGACGCGGTTCAGGCGGAAATCAGAGCGGTGCAGCGCCAGCAGATGTCTGCCATCCGCGTCGCGCCGCTTCATCATCACCAGCAACGCCAGCAGCACACTGACCGCCTGTGAAATCGTCGTCCCCAACGCTGCACCGGCTGCGCCCATGTGGAACGCTCCCATGAACACATAGTCCAGCACAATGTTGCAGATACACGCCACCAGAATGAAGTACAGCGGACTTTTGCTGTCCCCCATGCCGCGGAAAATCGATGCCAGAATGTTGTACGCCGTGATAAAGGGAATGCCAATAAAGCAGATGGTCAGATAGGCGCATGCGCCCTCCACCGCTTCCTTCGGCGTGGACATCACCTGCACAATGGGGCGCACCAGCAGCAGCAGTGCCCCTGTCAGCACGGCGGAAAGGAACGCAAAGAGCGTCACCGTATTGCCAATGCTGCGCAGCATGTCCTTCTGCCGCCCTGCGCCCACCGCCTGGGCAATGCAGACCGTCGTCCCCATGGCCAGACCAACCAGCACCACGGTCAGCATGTGCATCACCTGCGAGCCGATGGCGACAGCCGTTGTGCCGCTCGCCACCTCATACTGCCCAATGATGAACAGATCCGCCATGCCATAGAGTGTCTGCAAAAAATAAGAAAACAGATAGGGCAGAGAAAACACGAGGACATTTTTCGTAACGCTGCCGTGAGTCAAATCGCGCTGCATAAACCGTTTGGAAGCTCCTTTCAGGGTCAAAAAGACACATCCGCTATTATCTCAAAGAGCAACCACTCCTGTCAAGCATTTTCCAACGTTTTTTCGGGAAAAAACGCATTTCCACCCATTGACCTTCCCTTCCGCGCGTGATAAAATGGTCACAATGGCTTTTTCTTCGCCAATTCACCCCATGCATCCGGCTGCTGGTTACACAGAAAGGAATGTTCACTGATGAAAAGACGGTTTCTGAATGCAGGGCTTTTCTGCCTACTGATTCTGCTCTGTCTCCCGGCGTTTGCGCTGGCAGACGCACCCACCCTCACCTTCTCGCAGGAAACGGGCTTCTATGCTGATCCCTTTACGCTGGAAATGACCTGTTCCGACCCGGATGCTGTCATTCACTACACGCTGGACGGGTCGCAGCCCGATGAAAACAGCCCCGTTTACGCGGATGGGCTGTTTCTCTCCTTCTCCAACGAACGAGAGGACACGCTGATGAAAATCGGCGGCACCACGGTCGGAGAAGAATTCATTCCCACGGATGATTTTCCCACCGGCCACGTTGTTCGTGCCATCGCCATCGGCGCGGAGGAAAGCAGCGACGTCGTCAGTGCGACCTACTTCGTGGGCTATGACCGGCAGGAAACCTACGGCAATATTGCCATCGTCTGCCTTGTCACTGACCCAGATAATCTTTTTGATTACGATACCGGCATCTATGTGACAGGCCGCGTCTACGACGAATGGGCAGCCCAACAGACGGGTTCCTACGAATCCTGGCAGGCCACGGCCAATTTTACGCAGCGCGGCAAGGATTGGGAGCGTCCCGTCACCGTCACTTTCCTTCCGGCGGAGGGGGATGGCTTCACGCAGGACATGGGTCTGCGCATCAAAGGCGGCGCGTCGCGTGACGCCCGGCAGAAGTCGCTGCGCCTGATCGCGAAAAAGGATTACGGCAAGAAGAGCGTGAACTATGCCCTCTATTCGGACAATCTGCGCGAAGCGGACGGTGAAGTCGTCACGCAGTACAAATCCTTCACGCTGCGCAACGGCGGCAACGATACGGACTTCGGCAAAATCCGCGATCCTTACATCGCCAATCTGGCCACCGGTCTTCGCTTCCAGACGGCGCAAAACATGGCGTGCATCGCCTTCATCAACGGCGAATACTGGGGACTGTACATCCTCAACGAGGAATACAGCGATGCCTTCTTCCAATATCACTACGATATCGACAAGGACAACGTAGTCATCGTCAAATGCAATGAGCTGGACGAGGGCAAGGACGAAGATATGGCGCTCTACCACGAGATGTATGACACCATCACGCAAGGGAACATGGCCGACCCAGAACAGTATGCACATGCCTGTGAGCTGCTGGACATGGGTTCCTTCATTGACTACTGCGCCGTGCAGCTTTACGTTTTCAATCAGGACGGCATCTTCCAGAACAACAACTGGGAAATGTGGCGTGTCCGCGACACGGATGAAAGTATTCCCCAGGCCGACGGCAAATGGCGCATGATGCTCTACGACACAGACTATTCCTCCGGCATCTACGATAGCGGCGAAAACGGCAAGACCGACAATCTGCTGCCCATCCTGACGGACTCCTACTACAACGGTCATCCCGGCTTGCTGTTCTCCTCCCTGATCCAGAATGACGACTTCCAACAGCAGTTTATCACCGCCTGCTGCGACGTGCGCAACCTATATTTTGCCAAAAATCGTACCACCACGCTGCTGAAGGAAATGACGGCGGAGTATCTCCCCTATCGTGTGGACACGATGCGCCGTTTCGGGCCAGCCTGGACGCTGTGGGATCCAGAAAGTCATGCCAAGACGAACATGCAGAACATCGGCAAATTCTTCGAGACGCGGTACGGCAGCTTTTTGGGCATTGTCCGAAATGCCT
Organism: uncultured Faecalibacterium sp.; assembly: GCA_964526125.1. Classification (GTDB taxonomy): domain Bacteria; phylum Bacillota; class Clostridia; order Christensenellales; family Aristaeellaceae; genus UBA11524. The sequence goes on along the minus strand of CAZGKQ010000139.1, from coordinate 1,453 downwards.
TTGAGCTGGGGAATTCCTATACAATTACGTTCAAGATTTCCGACCCGGAGAAGGGATCCATTTTCCTCAACGACCGGGATATTGCCGTGGTGAACAACATGCGGTGTCAGTATTTTGCGGAATATCCGCTGATGATCAGTGCCGTTCCGGCGGAAGGGGCTACATTTGTGGGATGGGAGGTTTCCAACCAGTATGCCGAAGTCGAAAATGCCAGCAGCGCTGATACCACGGTGGAATTCAGCCGTGCCTTCACGTTGACCGCCGTCTTTGAATAAGCAGCGAAAACGCACGCTTTCTGCTTGACAAGCGGCGAAAAATGGGCTATACTGAGCATGTCCGAAATGACGGAGAAGAGTATCCTGCCCACAAGTTTCTCCAGAGAGGCGCGGATGGTGCAAAGCGCTGAAACGGCGGCAGGGGAAGACCACCTCCCGATCGAACCGTGGGCTGCACGATAGCGCGGCAAAGAGAACCAATCAGGGTGGAACCACGGGCAGAATTTTTCCGCTCGTCCCTCGAAATCACGCGAGGGACGGGCGTTTTTTCGTCCCAATCAATATCGGGAACAAACAGAAAGAGAGGGAACGTTCATGAAAATCATCTACAACGATGGCCATGTGGACGAATGTCCGCAGGACGAGGAACTGCATGTCATCCGCCACAGCGCCGCACACATTCTGGCGCAGGCCGTCAAGCACCTGTATCCCCAGGCGCATTTTGCCTATGGCCCGGCCACGGAAAAAGGATTCCATTACGACATGGATCTGGGCGACGTGAAGCTCAGTGACGAAGATCTGCCGCTGATCGAAAAGGAAATGCAAGCCATCGTCAAGCAGAATCTGCCCATCAAGCCCTTCACGCTCAGCCGCGCAGAAGCCATCCAGCTCATGCAGGAGCGTGGCGAAAGCTACAAGGTGGAGCATATCGGCGACCTGCCGGAGGATGCCGTGCTCTCCTTCTATCAGCAGGGCGACTACATCGACATGTGCGTCGGTCCGCATCTGTGCTACACCAAGGCGCTCAAGGCATTCAAGCTGACCGGCCTTTCCGGTGCCTACTGGAAGAACGACAGCAACAACAAGATGCTCACGCGCATCAGCGGCATTGCCTTCCGCAACCAGGACGAGCTAGCCGAATATCAGCGCATGATTGAAGAAGCCGAAAAGCGCGATCACCGCAAGATCGGCAAGGAAATGGGACTGTTCATGCTCTGCGACGAAGGTCCCGGCTTCCCCTTCTTCCTGCCCCGTGGCATGCAGCTCAAGAATGCCCTGATCGACTACTGGCGCGATATTCACTACGCGGCGGACTATGTAGAGGTTTCAACGCCCCTCATCATGAACCGCAAGCTGTGGGAGACCAGCGGCCACTGGGATCATTACAAGGACAATATGTACACCACCGTGATCGACGACGAAATCAACTGCGTCAAGCCCATGAACTGTCCCGGCGG
>CAZGKQ010000138.1:3056-4621 GCA_964526125.1 uncultured Faecalibacterium sp. | reverse complement strand
GTGCCGGAGCATTTACCGCTGTAGTAACCCAGCTCCGTCAGCTTTTTCTGCATCCAGTACACATCCTCGCCGGTGCTGTTGAGTTTCAGGGTGCGGAAGGGCTGCGGCGGCATGCTGCCGGATTGGTAGTTCGGTTCGGCGGTCGGCTGTGGCGTAGTCTGCGGCAGCATGTTGCTGTAGTTGAGGGCTGGTAGCTTCAAGGCATCGCGCAGCTCCGGGTCAGCAGGAAGATCGTCGCGGATGGTGACAACCGTGCCTTCGCCGCAGTTGTTGTAGATCCATTTCGCATCGGCTACGGTCAGGCGGATGCAGCCGTGGGAGGCACGCTTGCCCAGATTCTTGTAGGACTTGACGGACAGATCCATGGTATCAACCGAGTTGTAAATGACGGAATGGAAAGCAATGGAGGAGTTGATGCGCGTCCAGTACTGGGCGTGGCTGCCCCATTGGGGGAATTTGCACCAGCGCGCGGTGCGCCCGTTGAGCACAAATGTCCCCAGGTCAGACGGGTTTTTCTTTGTGCCGGTGGAGCAGAGCATCTGGCGGACAATCACGGTGTACTCGCCGTTTTCGTCGCGGCCATAAACGGTTGTGACCTGATTCTGCACGTCCACGGTGATGACGAAGGGGACGGGAGTCGGTTCCGGCGTGGGTTTGGGTTCGTCGGTGGCGGCGCGAACGTCCGGGTCGTTAAACAGCGCGTTCCAGGTGTTTTCGCCCACGATGCCATCCACGTCCAGCGCGTTCTGCTGCTGGAAGGCCTTGACGGCGTTGCGCGTGTGTCCAAGGAAGTTGCCGCTGATGTTGCCACTGTAGTAGCCCAGCTCCGTCAGCCGGGTCTGCACGCGCTTCACATCCTCGCCGCTGGATTTTTCATATTGCAGCTTTTTGGTGAAGGGGATGGTGGGCGCAGGGGTGGGCGTGACAACCTCCTCGTCAATGACGGTCAGGCCGGGGGTGGGTGTCGGCGTGGGCGTGGCGGCAGCGGAAGAATCCTGGCTCAATGCGCTGCTGCTGAAGGCGAGGGAGAGTGTAGCCGTGTCCGCCTCACCCGTGATGGGCAGGGAATTGGCCGTCTGGAACAGGCGGACAGCTTCCTGCGTAGCCGGCAGGTAACGTCCGCTGATTTTGCCGGTGTAATATCCCAGCACCATCAGGCGAACCTGCAATTCACGCACATCCTCGCCGATGCAGCCAAGGCGCAACGGACGGTACTCGGTCTGATAGAGCAGCTGCTGCGTGGCTATATCCGCATCGCCGGTGACGGAAAGGCTGTTGTCGCGCTGGAAGTCCATCACGGCGCTGCGCGTTGCTTCGCCGTAGGAGCCGGATACGTCACCCTGATAGTAGCAAAGTTCACTCAGCCTGTTTTGCAGCTGGGTTACATCTTCCCCCGTGTCTCCCAGCGTTAAATCACGGGTGACGGTGGCGGTTTCGACCCAGTTCAGATCGTCCTCCGGGACGGCCTCGCTTTCTTCCTCGGCCAGCACCAGCGGCAGCGTCAGGCAAAACAGAAGCAGAAGCGCTAAAAAGCGTTTTCCAAAAGACATGAGAGCACCTCATTC
>CAZGKQ010000138.1:0-2956 GCA_964526125.1 uncultured Faecalibacterium sp. | reverse complement strand
CCGTTTCGGGGTTGACAAATGCATACCGACATGGTATGATTCTTTCTATCCGGGAAGGAAAGGAGTTATGCGCTATGAAGTTCGCCGCCATGATGATGAACATGATGATGCCCATGTGCATGTGCCGCATGAGCATGTTTCGTTGTGCCGCGAATTCGATGCGCCATTCCGCCTGACGGATGGCTGAAGGCCGGGAGCGCCTTTGGCAGAACCTTACCGCAATTGTTGGGGAGGCTGCATCGGAGAGATGCGGACTTCCCTGTTTTTTTGTCCTCGACCGCAGGACGGTCGGGAGCGCAAGGATTCTCTGAGCAATGAGAGAGGAAAGGCGAGACAATGACGACCACAGCCCCTCAGCAGCCTCAGATTGAGCTGCAAAACGTCAAAAAGGTCTACCCCGTCACCGGCGGAGAAGTCGTGGCACTGGATAACATCAGCCTGAAAATCAACAAGGGCGATATTTTCGGCATCATCGGCCTGTCTGGTGCAGGCAAAAGCACGCTGATTCGCTGCGTGAACCGGCTGGACACGCCCACGGAAGGCAAAATCCTGATTGACGGCCAGAACGTGCCGGAAATGAACAAGCGTCAGCTCCGGCAGATGCGCCGCAAGGTCAGTATGATTTTCCAGCAGTTTAATCTGTTGATGCAGCAGACCGTGGCGAAAAACATCGCCTACCCGATGGAATGCATCGGCATGCCCCGGGCGAAAATCAACGCCCGTGTGAAGGAGCTGCTAGAAGTGGTGGGGCTGGAAAGCAAGGCGAAGGCATACCCGGCGCAGCTTTCCGGTGGACAGCGGCAGCGCGTGGCCATCGCCCGTGCGCTGGCCAGCGATCCGGAAGTGCTGCTGTGCGACGAGGCCACCAGCGCCCTGGATCCGATGACGACGCAGTCGATTCTGCGCCTGCTCCAGCAGATTAACCGTGATATGGGCATCACGATTGTGATCATTACCCATGAGATGGCCGTCATTCGCCAGATCTGCACACATGTGGCGATTCTGGACGGCGGCGTGATTGCGGAGGAGGGCAGCGTGGACGAGGTGTTCACGCACACCCGGAGCGAAGCCGGTCGCCGCCTGTTCGGCATCGTCACGCCGGAGAACCGCGAGCGCGTGCAGGAAACTCCGGCGCTGCGCATCGTCTTTGACGGCGAAACGGTGAGCGAACCGGTGCTGGCGGATTTGATCCTTCAGCTGGGAATTTCGTTGAGCATCCTCAGTGCCGATGTGCATACGTTGGGCGGCGCACAGTACGGCCAGATGCTCGTCAGCCGACCGGACGACCCGGTGATGTGCATGCGAGCGATGGAATATCTGCGTCAGCGCGGATTGTTGGTTGAGGAGGTGAGAGCATGAGCATGACGTGGTCGCGGCTGGGTGCCATGCTGCTGGAAGAAACGGGCAATACGCTGCTGATGACGCTTCCGGCCACACTGCTGGCTTACCTGATTGGTCTGCCGCTGGGCGTGCTGCTGGTGATTACGCGCAAGGACGGCATCCTGCCCAAGCCGACGCTGAACCGGGTGCTGGGCGTGGTGGTGAACCTGCTGCGTTCTGTTCCCTTCATTATCCTGATGGTCATGCTCTTCCCGGCGACGCGTGCGATTCTGGGGCGCGGCACCGGCACGGTGGCCGTGATTATTCCCCTGACGGTCAGCGCGTTCCCTTATGTGGCGCGAATGGTGGAGGGCAGCCTGTTGGAAGTAGACAATGGCGTGGTGGAAGCGGCACAGGCCATGGGTTCATCGACCTTCCAGATTGTGCGCAAGGTGTTGATTCCGGAGGCACTGCCATCGCTGGTGAATGGTTTTGCCATCTGCATCACGACGATTCTGGGCTATACGGCGATGGCTGGTACGGCTGGCGGCGACGGCCTGGGCAAGGTGGCCATCACCTACGGCCTGAACAAGCGTCAGTACGACGTGATGTACGCGGCCAGTATCGTGCTGGTGCTGCTGGTTCAGTTCTTCCAGGTCTCCGGCACCTGGCTGAGCCATCTGATTGATCATCGCCGCCGGAAGTAAGCTGATTTTCTCAAATAGCTTCATTCGCTCTAAAAGGAGCGTTTGGAAAATAAAATGGTTGTTCAAAAATGAAAGGAGTGTCTGTCCCATGAAGAAGTTTTTTGCTCTTGCCCTGGCGCTGGTGCTTGCCTTGTCCCTGACGGTGGCTTCTGCCGATGATCTCAAGGTGATTCGTGTGGGTGCGACTGCTGCTCCGCATGCGGAAATTCTGGAATCCGAAGCGGTGACGACCAAACTGGCCGAGCTGGGCTACAAGCTGGACGTGGTGGTTTATGACGGCTATGTGCTGGAAAATCCGGCGGTGTCCGACGGCACGGACGATGCGAACTATTTCCAGCATACACCCTATCTGGATTCTTACAACGCAACGGCTTCCGAAAAGGAGCAGCTGGTGGCGGCCTTCACCGTGCATTATGAACCCTTCGCCATCTATTCTGCGAATTTGAAGGATCTGTCCGAACTCAAGGACGGCGCCCACATCGGCCTGCCGAACGACCCCTCCAACGAGACCCGTGCCCTGCTGCTGCTGGAAGCGGTTGGACTGATCTCCGTGCCGGAAGGAACGGATGCTTCCTCCTCCCTGACCAAGTATGACATCACCAAGGAAATGAACCCCCACGGCTTCGTGTTTGACGAAGTGGCGGCGGAACTGCTGCCCTCCACGCTGGAAGACTACGACATCGCGGTCATCAACGGCAACTACGCCATCGACGCCGGTCTGAAGCCTGCCAAGGACGCGCTGGCTGTGGAAGCGGCTGACTCCGACTTTGCGACGCTGTACGCCAACATCGTGGCAGTTCGTCCGGAAGACGTGGAGTCTGACTGGGTGAAGGCGCTCTACACCGCTCTGACCACGCAGGAAGCCTACGACTACATGATCAACACCTATGAAGGCGGCGTGGTTCCGACCTTCACGGTGGAAGCGGCTG
>CAZGKQ010000137.1:0-4655 GCA_964526125.1 uncultured Faecalibacterium sp. | reverse complement strand
AATTTTGCGATTGAATTGTTTTGCAGCATTTTCGCCGGAATCAGCGTCTTCTGCGCTGACAGGGTCTTTGCAGAACCTCCTGCATGATGATGGCCTGCATCATCGCATTCGGCGACAGATCAAGCTTCATTCCCGGCTTTTCCACTTCCGGCTCATGCGTCGCCAGCGGCTGATCCACCGGGCGCAGCTGGTCTTCATGACAGGCATCGCGCCCTTCCGGGCTATCATAGTTCATGCTGCCCGACAATTCCGCATCCAGCGAACATTCCGGTGTCAGGTGTGTATGCACCTTCGGCATCGCGGGTTTCACCCGATCTTCCTGCTTCGCAGGCTTCGCCTGTCCTTCCTGCTTCGCAGACTTCGTCTGTCTTTCTTTTCCCTGCTTCTCCCGATTTTCCTGCATGGTCTGTCGGATAATCTGCCTTGTCTGATCGCCCTGCGCCGTCCATTTCGCAGGTGCAGTGGATTCCGGATTCACCACCCGGCGTTTTTCTGCTTCCTGCTGCTTTTTCGTCGAGCTTTTTGCAATCGCCGCAATGGCGATGAAAATCACCGACATCAGTAAACCAACCAGATCTTCCAAAGCTGCCCCTCCTTTCGGTTATTCCGGTGCAGCTTACTTCTTCTCCACGCCCGTGTGTGCGGTCGTCTGCGGTGCGCTGGCCTTGGCAATGGAGTCGCGCATGGTCGTGTCCGCAATCGTATTCTGCATCTGATAATAGTCCATCACGCCCAGCTTGCCTTCGCGCAGCGCGGCCGCCATGGCCTTGGGAACCTCGGCTTCCGCCTCAACCACCTTGGCGCGCATTTCCTGCACGGCGGCTTTCATTTCCTGCTCGTGTGCCACAGCCATTGCGCGGCGTTCCTCCGCCTTGGCCTGAGCCACGCGGCGGTCAGATTCGGCCTGATCCATCATCAGCTGTGCACCAATGTTGCGACCCACGTCCACGTCCGCAATGTCGATGGAGAGAATTTCGTAGGCCGTACCGGCGTCCAGACCCTTGGCCAGCACCGTCCGGGAAATCAGATCCGGGTTTTCCAGCACCTGCTTGTGCGTTTCCGCCGAGCCGACGGTCGTCACGATGCCCTCACCGACACGGGCAATCACCGTTTCTTCCCCAGCACCGCCGACCAGTCGGTCAATGTTGGTGCGCACAGTCACACGCGCCTTGGCACGCAGTTCAATACCGTCCTTGGCGATGGCCGCGACCACGGGGGTCTCAATGACCTTGGGGGTAACGGACATCTGCACGGCTTCAAACACGTCACGACCAGCCAGGTCAATGGCGCACGCCTTTTCAAAGGCCATGGGGATGTTGGCACGCTGTGCGGCGATCAGGGCGTTAATCACACGGTCGATGTTACCACCGGCGAGGAAATGCGTTTCCAGCTGGGAGATGTTCAGCCCCAGACCGGCCTTGTTCGCCTTGATGAGCGGCTGCACCAGCCGATGCGGCTTGATGTGGCGGATTTTCATACCCACCAGTGCTCCCATCGACACACGCACACCGCTGGACAGGGCAGAAATCCACAGCCCCAGCGGAACAAAGGACAGGAACACGCAGATCAGTAAAAATACGACTGCCACAATCCCGATAATCATTGCCATACTGCCTTCCACCATTTGTTTTTCCTCTCTTTCTTTCCCTCATGATGTTGAGGGAACGGTCATGGGATGTAAAAAAGTTCAGGGGTCTATTACCTCAGGCACGAACTGCCTTCACCACGATTTTAGCTCCCTCCACCCGTTCAATGCGGATAGGGGTATTGACCGCGATGAATTCGCCTTCGCTGACCACATTCAGGCGCACGCTGTCAAACTCCGCGATGCCTGTTGGCCGCAGGGGCGTTGTGGCCACGCCTTCTCGCCCCAGGAATACCTGCATGTCTTCCGCCGAGCGATAGCCTGCGTCGCTGCTCTCCGTGTGGTGATTAACCAGACTGCTCTTGCCCAGCTTCCCTTTTGTCAGGGAGTGGAGCGAGGTGGAGATAGCAATTGCCAGCACTGCCAATGCCACCAGCAGCATGCCCAGCGTCGCCATCGATCCGTGCTGCTTCCACGTCAGCACCAGCGCCACGGCTTCCAGCGCAATGCCGCTGAATCCTGCAATACCGAACCCCGGCATCAGCGCCTCGACAATCAGCAGTCCCACGCCAATCAGGAAGCACAGGATGATGGGCAGATTCGCCGCGATAAACGTCAGAATCGTTTCCATAATGAACGTTCTTCCCTCCTTTCTGCCGTTCTGCGTGAATAACGCTTACACCTGAAGTATAGCAGCTTTTCACGCATTGCGCCAGTCCTTTTGTCTCAAAGATACATTTTGATGCCTCAAATGTCATTGCCTGTCCAGCACCGCCTTCAGGCGCAGCAAATCCGCCTGATAAACCACCTTCAGCGCCGGATTGTAAATAATCGACGCCGGATGATACAGCGGAAACAGCGAAAAGTTCTGCTCCTGCTTCCGGGCGGAAACGGCCACCTGCTGTACCTGTCCATGACACTGGCCGATGCACGCTTCCTTCCCCATCAGGGCATGGAGCGCCGTGTTTCCCAGCGTCACCAGCATCTGCGGCTGCACCGTCAGGATTTCTTCCATCAGGTAGGGGGTAAACAGCGCCAGCTCCTCCCGATTCGGCGGACGATTGGACACGCGCCCTTTCGCGCTCACCTTCGTCGGACGGATTTTGACCGTGTTGCTGATATAGATGTTCTCCCGTTCCAGTTCCAGCACGGACAGAAATTCATCCAGATTTTTCCCAGCCTTGCCGACAAAAGGGCGACCCTGCAACGCTTCCTGCTCCCCCGGCGCTTCGCCGATGAGCATCACGCAGGGATGATCGTTTTTCCCTTCGCCCAGCACCAGATTTTTTTCCTCGCCCGGCCATAACGGCGCAAAAAACGCCTGCATCCGCTCGTTCAATCGCTGCATGTTCCGCAGCTCCTTTCTTCGCACGCTTCCCGGGGCTGTTCTTCCTCCGGATACCTCAGCGTCAGTGTCATGCCATCCACCGCACACTGCGTATTGGGAAACACCGCCTGTGCATTGGGCAGGAACGCTTCCGGATCTTCCACCGCCGTGGAAAAATGCGTCAGCACAAGCTGCTTTGTCCCTGCGTCCCTCGCCAGCTGCGCCGATTCCCGGAAGAGCATGTGGCAGTTTTTGTAGGCCAGCGGCAGCTTTTCCTCCGCACCGTACATGCCTTCCAGAATCATCAGGTCGCTCCCCTGCCCATGGCGCACGATGGCCTGCACCGGGCGCGTATCCGTCGCATACAGGAAACAAATCCCCTTTCGCGCACCGCCCAGCACCTGCTGCGGCTCAAATACCCGGCCATCCGCCTCCACGCTTTCGCCGCGCTGCAACACGCTCCACAGCTTCACGGGAATTTCCAGTGCACGCGCACGCTCCGGATCGAATTTTGCCGGTCTGGGCAGGTAGAAGCGGTAGCCAATGCAGGGTACTTCATGGCGCAACGGAAACGGCGTAATGGTCATGCCCAGCTGGGAGAAGGGTTGCATGCCCTCGCCTTCCGTCAGTTCATGGAGAACGATGGGATAGCCGAGCGCAGGGGCAATCACGCGCAGACCGGTCACGATGCGTTCAAGTCCCACCGGGCCATAGATGTGGAGGGGCTTTGTCCGGCCGGATTTGGTGATAGCCAGCAGCATGCCCGGCAAGCCGGAACAGTGGTCGGCATGATAATGGGTCAGCAGGATGGCATCAATACATTGTATGCCCCAGGACAGACGTTGTATGCCGATTTGTGTGCCTTCACCACAATCAATGAGCAGCGCGTGGCCACCGCTGCGGATATACAGGCTGGCCAATGCCCTTTCCGGCATCGGCATCGTCCCCCCTGTTCCCAAAATGCAAAGATCGATCATCCACTTCCTCCTACAAAAACGGCATCATGCCCTCATCGCGACATCAGCACGAAACGGGTCACTTTTTCCCCTCTTTTTTCGTTTCGCATGGATATTTTTCCACCAACACGCTCAATTCCTGCTTGCCGCCGCCCAGTTCATCAAACTGCGTCAGCATCGCCTTCACGTTCTCGGTGGACAGCACCACTTCACCCTCGCGGACGATTTCCTCATCCGCCCGGCAGAAGGTGACTTTCAGGCAGCCATCGCTCTTTTTTCCACTCAGCGCCGTCAGCAACGGCATGCTTTCCGACGTCATCACCAGCGCATAGTCCTCCATGTAAATGCCGTCGTATTCCGTCACTTCCGGTTCCACCGGGAAGGTGTAACACACGCCGCCCACCGTGACGGCCACGCTGTCCGCCTGAAGCGGATCAAACAGCGACAGCGACAAACACAGCCGCAGCGTCGCCACCTCCTGATCCGGCAGAATGATGTAGTCCAGCTGTGCAATCAGTTCATCCTCCCCCAGCATTCCCTGATACGGGACAGCCATCGGGCGCACGACGGTATCCGCCGTGCCGGGAAGGGTGTAAACCACGATTTCGTCCAGATTTTTCAGTGCATCGAAATCAAATTCCGCCAGCGCACAGGACAGTGCCAGCAGCATGGCCAGCGCCAGTGAACACCACTTTTTCATTCAATCAAGCCTCCTTTTCAGGAATCTCAGGGCGACCTTTTGCGCCGCCACACAACGTTCCTGCTTGAAGTATACCACAGATTTTCC
>CAZGKQ010000136.1:0-4667 GCA_964526125.1 uncultured Faecalibacterium sp. | reverse complement strand
AGAGTGCCTGGAATTCATCGACGACGACGAGCTGCTGGAAATCACGCCGAAGACGTTGCGCATGCGCAAGCGGATTCTCAATGCCGGTGACCGTGCGCGTCAGTGGCGCAACAAATAAACAATCGCAACAAAAAACCGCAGCCATCCCCAACGGGACTCTGCGGTTTTTTTGATGTCATGAATGATGAAAAAATCACGGCTTGCAGGCGGATGCTTCTGTTCTGCTCCGACATGTCCACGCCAGCGCCAGCAGCACACAGCCGACAATCAGATACACTAAAACCAGCCGATTCGTCGTGCCATAAATCTCAAGCACGCCCTGAAACAGGCTGCCCACCGTCAGGGTAGCCAATCCCCAGTGGTGCAGCCGCACCGCCCAGACAGGCCACGGTCTGCGCCCATGCAGCGCATGCACCAGACAGGGCAGCGCACCGCCCAGCAGCGGAATCAGAAACGCACAGGCCATAAAGGCCGAATACACGCCATGCCCGAAATGCTCATAAACCATGCCGAAAACACCGATCAGCGCGGTCGCCAGCAGGTCGCGCAGCGCCAACGTCGCACAGGAACGGTCAATAGCCGATGTAGACAATGTCACTCACGCTCCTTTCGCGGATTTTGCGTCCGTTGGTGGTGGGATTGTTGATCACGCGCCCCTGAAAGACCATGGTCGATGAGCCACCGCCGTCCAGATTGTAGGCGGTCTGCGCCCCCAGAGATTGCATCACTTCTGCCAGCGCCTGAAGGGACAAGCCACTGCTTTCCTCCGTCCGGCCATCCGAAACGACGAACAGATAATGATTTTCCCCAATCTGTCCGATGGCGGTGCGTGGGTTGGAGGTCATGGCGCGACCTACTTCATCCTCTTTGGACACGACAATTTCCCCACCCACCACCAGCGCCGGGCCAAAGGAGAAGATCTGCCATGCGCCTTCCTCTGCCAGCGATTCGGCGGATACGTCGCCCTCCGTGACGATGCTGAAAAGGCCGTTGCGGTCAATGACCAGCGCTTCCGTATTTCGTTTGGCGGAGGAGCGGTACAGCGTGCCGTTTCGCAGGACGTAGCCGTGCTCTTGTGCGCCGTAGTAATCGCCGTTGATGGCCAGAATCGCGCCGACGCGCTCCGCCTGTGTGGAGGTCGTCTCCGTCATGTTGCGTGCGTAGGTGTCCCCGGCCAGCGCCGCTTTGAGCAGCGCGCCGTCGCGCAGGGTGATGTCTGCCGCGTAAATCGTGGTGTCCTGCACGGTCAGGGTGGTCAGAACGATGTCAATCTGGTCGTCGTGATATTCGGTGTCGGTGGAGACGATCGCTTCCGTCGCACGGGGTGCGTCCGTCGAACGGGATGAATCGGGTGTCTGAGTGGCCGTCGGGGAAGATTCCGGCGAAAGCACCCGGACAATCACAAAGGTGTCCAGCGCCAGATAAAGGGTGAAGGCGCACAGACAAAAGAGAAAGGCTACGTTTGCCCAGTGTTTTTTCATTGCGTCAGCCTCCTTTCCTCCCCAGCATACCCGATGTGGGTGAAGGAAAAGTGAAAACTGTGTGAATGGAAAAGGAAAGCCCTGCAAAGCTTCCCTTGACGAAAAACGGCGAAAGCAGTATACTGTGGGAGAAGAAATCAACGGCAGGAGGAATGTAGAAATGACTGCGACGAAGCAGGAGAAGCAGAAGCCCCAAAAGGTGAAGCAGAAAAAGAACTGGAAGGCGTTGCTGATGAGTTTGGGCATCGGGGTGACGATCGGCCTGATGCTGGTTGCGTGGGTCTTTCCGATGGATACCTTCGGTGGCTACTGGATTGCGCTGGCTATCTTTATCCTGACGATGCTGCTGGCCGTACCGCTGCATGAGGCTGGTCACCTGGTTTTCGGCTTGATGACGGGCTATCGGCTTCAGTCATTCGCGCTGTACCGCTGGCAGATCGTTCACACCCGGGAAGGAAAGTGGAAGATTGTGCCGTGGGTGCTGCCGGGTGCCATGGGGCAATGCGTGATGTGTCCGCCGGAATGGCCGCAGGACGGGAAGCTTCCGTTTGTGTGCTACAATCTGGGTGGCGGATTGGCGACGGCCATCGTGGGCGCGGTGCTGCTGGCGCTGGCGATTCCGCGCTACGGCACGATGGGTGGGCTGCTGCTCTGGTCGGCTTTCCTGATGATGCTGCTCATGACGCTGACCAATCTGCTGCCGATGTCGATGCAGATTAACAACGACGGGATGAACATCCGTCTGCTGCGCAAAAGCGAGAGGACGCGCCGTGCCTTCTGGGTGCAAATGCAGGTTGGCGCACGCAATCAGGCCGGTCAGCCGCTGCGCGAGATGCCGGAGGAATGGTTCCAGCTGGAAAATGCGCCGGAAAACGTGCTGGAAAGCGAAGTCCCCTGGATGCAAATGTACCGAACGCTGGAAATGCGCGATTACGCCGAAACGAAGGCGCTCTGCCATGCGCTGCTGTCGAGAAACACCTGCATCCTGCCCCTGCGCAGAATCATGACGGTCGCCATCGGTGCAGTCTGCGAGCTGCTGACGGATGAAAAGGGTATGTGCCTGAAGGAATACGTCACGGAGGAATTCCAGAAGACGGCGATGGCGGTTTCTGCGTTGCCGCTGCTTCAGATAGCGGTCTACGGGGTGCATCTGCTGCATGACCGGGATGCGGAAAAAGCCGCCGCCGCGAAAAAACGGGCGGAAAAAACACTCAGCCATTATCAGTTGCCGCTGGCGGATGAGCCGGAGCGTACCCTGATGCAGGACATTGCGGCCAAAGATGCACAAATGGAAAATGCAGCGGCAGAACAGGGAAAGGAACAGAATTCATGAAGAACAGAACATTTCAGCGACTGTTGCCCACCCTCCGCACGCTGAGCCTGATCCTGACGGTGACGGTATGCTATCTGGCCGATTTTGCGGTGTGCAGCTACCTGCCGGAGGAAGCCGTGTACCAGTCCGATGCGCTGATGTATGTCGGTATGCTGCTGACGGCGCTGCTGGTAGTGCCGCTGGCCAACGTGGGTCAGGTGATCGTGGCGCGGTGCTTCGGCTGGCCGGTGGAACGTTACGAGGCGCTGCTGCACACGTTGCGCCGGGATGAGGACGGCCATTGGATCACGGAGCGTGGCTGCACGCAGACGCGCTTTCTGGGGATGGCGCTGCTGAAGCTGCCGGAGTGGGAACCGGAGAAAAATGGGCAGCTGGCGCTGCTGGTGCTGGGCGATACGCTGTTTGCGCTGGCGTGGATGGTGCTGTTTGGGCTGCTAACCATCTGGCAGAGAGGGGCGATGATTTCGCTTGTCTTCTGTGAGCTGTCGATGGGCGGCTTTATCCTGCTGATGCGTCAGCTGCTGCCGCTGGGAAGGCGGTATACGCTTTCGTCGATTGAGTGGGCGGCGCTGGTGCTGAAAAATCCGGAGCAGGGGAGAATATTCTGGGGCAGTCAGATGCTCTACGCCGTGAACCCCGATGATACCGCCCGGATTGATGAAATCATGACGAATTATCAGCCGTGTGTCGAGCACATCACCACGACGCTGGACGCGCTGTGTGTGCTGAACCACGCCATTATCGCGCTTCAGGCACAGGACTACGCGCAGGCGCAGAAGCTGACGAAGCGCGTCATGGAGGCCAACGTGCGCCTGTCGGAGCAGAACTGGCAGACGCTGCTGCATGTGGGCGTGATTTGTGAGCTGCTGTGCGAGGTGCCGGGGTGCTGCGTGGAGGCTTATCAAGGTCGGGAAGGCAAATCGGCACGGCATGCGATGTATTCTTCTCCGCTGGCCGCGACGGCCTATTATGCGATGCAGCGCCTGAATCACGGCAGCGAGGAAGAAGCCCGGATTCTTCGGAAGCGGATTAGTCTGGCACTGGATCAGGATCCGGCTACGTCGGCGCTGTTTTGCAAAATTGACGCGATGGCTACTCGACAGCAGAAGGAAGAAGAAAGACCGTAACGGAACGGGGCGGAAATTTCGCCCGATGAAGCAGGTTAGATTTTTTTAACCCAATCCCGTAAAAATGCCCTTTACGGATTGACAAGGGCATCAAATCGGTGTAAAATGTGGGCGTACATGCGGTTTGTGTCAACTAACACCGCCACATGTCGCCCACCAACAGGAAAAGCTGCCAGTTGGCGGCTTTTCAAATATCCGACGGTTAGTGATGACTAATTATAGAGGAGGACATGTTGCCATGAAGAAAGATCACCAGGCCTACTGGGCAGTGCGAAAAAGCGAAGTGCTGAAAGCCAGTTTTCCGCTGACTTATGTGGAATGTAGAAAGGAGAATCATGATGAAACCGAATTATAAGAACTGGGTACCGAAAATTCTAATCGTCGGTATGGGGTTAGCGACAGTGGTGTCCCTTGCGGCATTTATCGTCTTTGGCGTTTGCGGACTTTGGGTGACGCAGACATGGCGGATCATCCTTGGTATTTTGTTTGCCGTTGCGGCTTTTGGCTGCGGAAAAATGCTGCAATGGAGCATCACGGCTTACCGTGCCTTTTCCTACGACGGAACAAGACAGCTCTCACGGAAAATCATTGAGGGAACGGCAAAATATATCACCCTGCCCAACGGCGGCGTGGGGCTGGATGTGGGCTGCGGCAGCGGTGCGTTGACCATCGCCTGTGCAAAACGGAATCCCCAGGGACGCATGGTGGGCGTTGACCGCTGGGGTA
>CAZGKQ010000135.1:0-4726 GCA_964526125.1 uncultured Faecalibacterium sp. | reverse complement strand
GCTTCCGGCACGATGGCCAGCATCGCCTCGCGCTGCTCCTCCGTCAGCGGAATATCCGACTCCCAGCGAATCAATCGCCATGCATGAACGTTCTGTCCCTGCGGCAGGTTCGGCAGCTGACCGCCCTGCATCATCATTTCCAGCATCTGATGGGACAATTGCTGTTTTTCCTCCTGTAACACCGGGTTCCACCTGCTTTCTCTGCGCATATTTCGGATTTTCTCACCGCCCATGACCTAGGCCATGGGATCAGACTTTCCAGCTGAAAAAAGCAACGCTCCGCGGTTTTCAGCACGGAACGTTGCTTCCACTCCCACAACCTATATTGTACGACATTTTTCCCGATTTGAGAAGGGGGGCAATGAAATTTGTTGACCCTTGTACCATCTGCACGAAATCAGACCGTCGTCATGCCCTGAAAAAATGCAACATGGGTTGTTTCAATCCGGCACACGCCGATTTCCTCAAGCACAATGATCCGCAGTTTCGAGCCGGCTGTTTTTTTATCCATGCTCATGACAGCCAGCAGCGCTGTTTCCGGAATATCCGGCAGCTTTTTCGGCATGTCCAGCTGATCCAGCAGGCGATCCAGTCGCTGCGCCGTTCCGGGCTGCGTCAGACCGCGCTGCTCGGTCAGATGCGTCATGACGCGCATCCCCAGTGCCACCGCTTCCCCATGGCGAAGGCCGGTATAATGCTGGCAGGTTTCCACCGCATGCGCAATGGTGTGACCAAAGTTCAGCGTCATGCGCAGGCCGGTATCAAGCTCGTCCTGCGCCACCACATCGGCCTTTTGCTGAATACAGTGATGCAGAATGGTGTCGATTTCCGCCATCAGCGCTTCACGGCCACCGACGGCCTTTTCTTCCAGCAGCTCAAAGAGCGTCCGGTCGCCGATGCAGCCGTATTTGACCACCTCGCCCAGCCCGTCGCGCCAGTAGTCGTCGCTGAGCGTCCGCAGCGTGTCCGGATCGACCAGCACCAGCTCCGGCTGATAAAATGCCCCCACCAGATTCTTGCCCTGCGGCAAATCCACCGCGACCTTTCCGCCCACGGAGGAATCCACCTGCGCCAGCAGTGTCGTCGGCACCTGCACAAAATGCACGCCACGCAGATACGTCGCCGCCGCCAGACCGGCCAGATCTCCAATCACGCCGCCGCCCAGCGCCAGCACAGTATCCCGGCGCGTCAGGTGATGCTCACAGAGGAAATCATACAGCTGCGACAGCCGGGACAAGCATTTTGTCTCCTCACCATGCGGCAACACCACGCTGCACGCCGACAGTCCGGCTTCTGCCAGCGAAGCCATCACCTGCGCCAGATACAGCGGCGCTACATGGTCGTCCGTCACCACGGCCACCGCCGTTTCGCCCAGCGTCTGGCGCACATACGCCCCCGTCTGCTTCAGCAGACCGCATCCCATGTGAATGGGATAGCTTCTTTCTCCCAGCGGTACGGTAATCGTCTGCATGGTTTTCTCTTCCTTTCGCAGATTCGCGTGCGCGCGGTTACTCCTCCACGCGAATCATGTTTTCCACCGTGCAAAGCTCCGGATCGAACTTCGCCAGCGCCGCCCGAATGGCCTGTTCGTTCGCTTCATGCGTGATGATCACCAGCGGCACATGGCCACCGGCCTGTTCCGCCTTCTGCATCATGGTCGCGATAGAAACCTGCTCGCTGGAAAGCCATGTAGCAATCTTGGCCAGCGAACCCGGTTCGTCCTTGACGGAGATGCGCAGGAAATAGCGCGTCTTCCAGTCGTTGGTGAAGGTCAGAGACGCATCCGGCACAGCACTGTTGACAAACGTCGGGTGAACATGCACGTCGGTCGTGGCGGCATGCAGAATATCGCCCACCACCGCGCTGGCCGTGGGCATGTCGCCTGCGCCGCGTCCCTGCAACATCATTTCCTTGCAGGCGTGGCCGTGCAGATACACCGCATTGAAGCTGCCGTTCACCTGCGCCAGCGGATGCTCGTGGGAAATCAGGGTCGGATGCACGCGCACCTCAATGGTGTTCTTCTCGCGCTTGGCAATCGCCAGCAGCTTCAGGACATAGCCCATCTCCCGGGCATAGGCAATATCGGTTGCCGTGATTTTCGTAATGCCTTCACGGTAGATCTTGCTGAACGGCACACGCGCGTGGAAGGCCAGACTGGCCATGATGGACAGCTTATACGCCGCGTCCAGACCTTCTACGTCCGCCGAGGGGTTCGGTTCGGCCAGACCCAGCTGCTGCGCATCGTGCAGCACCGTTTCATACGCTTCGCCATTTTCATACATCCGGGAGAGGATGTAGTTTGTCGTGCCGTTGATGATGCCCATCAAATTGTCAATGCGATTGGCCTGAAGCGGCTGCATCAGCGTATTGATGATCGGAATCGCGCCACAGACGCTGGCTTCGTAATACAGTCCAACGTGGTTGCGCTGCGCTGCTTCCTGAAGTCGATGCCAGTTCAGTGCAATGGCGACCTTGTTGGCTGTCACGACTGTTTTGCCGTTTTCCAGCGCACGCAGCATGTAATCCGTGGCCGGCTGCTCGCCGCCCATGAATTCCACCACAATGCTGATTTCCGGATTACAGACCACGTCGTCTGCGTTCGTCGTCAGCAGCTCATGCGGTACGCCACAGGCGCGTGTCTTGTTGACATCGCGCACCAGCACGCGACCCACACGAATCGCCAGATCGTCGCGATGCGCAATCTCTTTGGAGAAATTCATCAGCAGCGACCAAACGCCGCCGCCCACATTGCCACAGCCCAGAAATCCAATTACAACTTCCTTCATCATCCTGCACTCCTTCTGCTTTGTCAGATTCTGTTTGGCTTCTCCCAGATGTCAGCGATTTCGTTCGTAAATCAGCCGCAATCCCTTCAGCGTCAGCAGACCATCCAGCTTGTCGATGGCTTTGCTTTCCTCCGCAATCATGACGGCCATGCCGCCGGTAGCCACGACGGTTGCCTGCTGCCCCAGCTCCTGCTTGATCTTGGAGACGATGTTTTTCACAAGACCTACATAACCATAATACATGCCGGATTGCAGATTCGTCAGCGTCGTTCGGCCAATCACATGTTCAGGCCGGGTCAGCTCAAAGCGCGGCAGCTTGGCCGTGCCTGTCACCAATGCTTCGCTGGCCAGCTTGATGCCGGGGCAGATGCAGCCACCCAGGAATGCGCCGCCTTCCCCCACCACGCCGAAGGTCGTCGCGGTTCCAAAGTCAATGAAAATGGTCGGCGCGCCATATTCCTCATAGGCGGCCACTGCGTTGGCAATTCGGTCACTGCCCAACTCGCGTGGATTCTCGTAGCGGATGTTGATGCCCGTTTTCACGCCGGGGCCGATGAAGAGCGGCATTTTGCCAAAGTAGTTCTGGCACATATGCTCAATCGTGAAGTTAATTGTCGGAACGACGGAGGAAATCACGATGCCCTCCACATCTTTCACGGAAATCCCTTCATGCTGAAACAGGTTCATGATGGTAATCCCGTATTCATCTGAAGTACTGGTAATATTCGTAGATAAGCGCCAATACTTGACCATTTCCGCGCCGTCAAAAAGGGCGGTCTTGATGTTGGTATTCCCGATATCGAGGGTGAGGATCATCCTCTTAACCTCCTTACAGAATCGCTGATGGTGATGGATTTTCTCATCGCCACCAGCGCAATGGATATGTCGTGTTCAAAAAACTTTCGATGGAGCCAATCGGTTCAAACCGATTGGCGGTGCATGGCCTTTCGCAGCGCCAGCACGATCGGCGGCGTAATCAGCGCCGCAGCAATGGCCTCCAACGGCCCTGCACCACCTGCTGTCGCACCAATGGCCGTCAGCACCGCGGTATTGTCAATGCCGCACATCATGTAGAAAAGCAGCATCAGTCCCAGATAGAAGATGGTGTTCGTCAAGCTGCCACAGGCCGCCGCCACCGCCAGCCCCGTTTTGTCCAGCGCCTTGGCCATCAGGCGATGCACCAGATGAACGACCACCGGCACCAGCAGGCGCGGCAGGAAGGTCATCACGATCACCAGCGGCACAGAGGCTCCCATGAGCGTGGCTACCAGCGTCGAGGGACGCAGCAGTGCCGACACAAAGCTCGTCGCCGCAAAGACGAAGCCCAGCAGCAGACCGCTTTTCAGCCCCATGAACAGGGTGCCCACCGCCACGGGAATCACCAGCAGCGTCACGTTGCAAAAGCCCAGCGGAATCAGCCCGAGGGGTGTTTGCCCCATCACAAAGATGAGGGCAGACAGCAACGCCAGCATGACCATTTTGACCAGCTTTTCATTTCGCATATTCATTTTTGCCTCCGTTCGAGTCCCATTGCCGGGTACCCTACGATCAGAATTTTCCGCTGCCAGGCCGTTTTTCGTCCGAGGCCTTCGCTCTCAGCGATAGCCTATGGAGCGGATGTTGTTATTATATCGAAAATTCCGTCAATTGTAAAGCGAATTTCCGCTTCAAAACAGCATAAGAACAAGCCTCACCGTTGGCACATGACATTCTCAATATCCGTCACCGTGCGCGGAATGTGCCGGGAAAGGTTTTCACCCCCCGTCTTCACATGGCAAAGCCGTGTTCATGATTTTTCCTCCTTGATTACGGCATGGGCGCAATCACATAGATCACGCGCCATTCAGCCTCGCATCCGGCGTATCGTCCTGAATTTTCCGCCACCATCACGGTCTTTTCCAGCGTCACGCCCGTTTGCAGCTCTTCCTGCGTCAGCGTGA